>NZ_JBHVST010000039.1:0-93811 GCF_042885015.1 Streptomyces sp. NPDC058086
TCGTACTGGACGTACTTGGGTCTGTGCCCGGTGCGGCGAGAGTACGTGCATGGCGTCGCGGGGCAGACGGGAATTTGACGACAGGGCCTAGGACCTGTCCGGCCGATCACGGCGGAGACGCGGGGTGTGGCAGCTTTCCTCCACCGTGATCGGCCAGACAGGTCCTAGCCGAGCCGGATCACGTTCCAGGACAGCGGCTCCAGGACGGCGGTCAGGGTGCCGTCGTCCTGGAGGCTGGTGCCCTCGACGGGGTGCGGGGTGACCCGTTCCTGGTCCTGAAGGGTGTTGCGGGCGTCGGGGTCCGCGTCGGCGACCGCGCTGTGCTCGACGACCGTCGTCAACCCCAGCCGGTTCAGGGCGACTTCGAGCGGTAGCGGCTCGGTCTGGCTGCGGTTGACCGCGAAGACGGTGACCGAGCCGTCCTCGGCACGCACGGCGGTGGCGTGCAGCAGGTCGACCTCGCCGTACTTCTTCGTCTCGTGCGTCGGCGACACCGCGCGGACGTCGAGGACCTCCCCGCGCCCGTACTTCGCCGCCTGCGCGAACGGGAAGAACGTCGTCTGCCGCCAGGCCGCGCCGCCCGGCTCCGTCATGATCGGCGCGATGACGTTGACGAGCTGGGCGAGACAGGCGACGGTCACCCGGTCCGCGTGCCGCAGCAGTGCGATCAGCAGGGAGCCGAAGACGACCGCGTCCGTGACGGTGTAGACGTCCTCCAGGATGCGCGGGGCCTCCTGCCAGTCCTCGACCGGATGCGGGTTCGGCCGGCTCTGGTACCAGACGTTCCACTCGTCGAAGGAGAGGTTGATCTTCTTCTTGGACTTCAGCCGGGCGCCCACGTGGTCGCAGGTCGCCACCACGTTCTCGATGAAGGACTCGGTGTCGACGGCGGAGGCGAGGAAGGAGTCGCGGTCGCCGTCGGTCTCCTCGTAGTAGGCGTGGAGGGAGATGTGGTCGACGAGGTCGTACGTCTCCGCCAGCACCGTCGCCTCCCACGCGGCGAACGTGTCCATGCTCTGTCCCGACGATCCGCACGCGACGAGTTCGAGGTCCGGCTCGATCTGGCGCATCGCGCGGGCGGTCTCGGCGGCGAGACGGCCGTACTCCTCCGCCGTCTTGTGGCCGGTCTGCCAGGGCCCGTCCATCTCGTTGCCCAGGCACCACAGGCCGATGCCGAACGGCTCCTTGTCACCGTGCGCCACCCGCAGGTCCGAACGGGCCGTCCCGCCCGGGTGGTTGGCGTACTCCTGGAGCTCCAGGGCCTCGGCGACCCCGCGCGTGCCGAGGTTGATCGCCATCATCGGCTCGGCCTGGGGGCCGATCTTCTTCAGGAACGCGATGTACTCGGACAGGCCGAAGCGGTTGGTCTCGGTGGAGCGCCAGGCGAGGTCGAGGCGGCGGGGCCGTTCCTCCGCCGGGCCCACCCCGTCCTCCCAGTTGTAGGCGGAGACGAAGTTGCCGCCGGGGTAGCGGATGGTGGTGACGCCCAGTTCGCGGACCAGTTCCAGTACGTCGGTGCGGAGGCCTTCGGCGTCGGCGGTGGGGTGGTCGGGTTCGTAGATGCCGGTGTAGACACAGCGGCCGAGGTGTTCGACGAAGGAGCCGAAGAGGCGGGGGTTGACCTCGCCGATGGTGAAGGCGGGGTCTAGGGCGAAGCGGGCGGTACGCATGTTTTCCTTTCGAGTGCGCCATTGGTGGGGGGTGGCTTGTGTTTCGTGGGCGAGTGCGGGTTTGTTGTGGCTGGTCGCGCAGTTCCCCGCGCCCCTAGCGCAAACTTGGCCAGCCGTCTTTCGTCCAGCTGAGCCTGTTCAGCCCCAGCTTGGGCGTGCCGTTGTCGTCCGCGTCGTAGTAGTGGTACGCCAGCCAGTCCTGGCCTCGGTCGTGGAAGACCGACTCGCCTCCGGTGCCGATATACCTGCCGTGTCTGGCCAGGAACAGGTCGCCGCCGCCCTCCAGCATCGGCTTGCCCGTGCTGTCCGCGTAGGGGCCGGTCACCGACGTCGATCTGCCCACCCGGATCTTGTAGGTGGAGTTCACGCCCGCGCAGCAGGCGTCGTAGGAGGCGAAGAGGTAGTAGTAGCGGCCGTGTTTGACGATGTACGGGCCCTCCACCGCGTACGGGGCGTCCGGGCGGGTGGCCAGGTGGTGGACCGTGGCTTCGGGCAGCGCCTTGCCGGTTCCCGGGTCCAGTTCGACCATGCGGATGCCCGTCCAGTACGACCCGAACGCCATCCACAGTTTGCCGTCGGCCCGGATCACCGCCGGGTCGATGGCGTTCCAGGTGTCGGTGGTCCCCGAGGTGAACGCGGCTCCGTGGTCGGTCCAGGTGCCGGGCATGCCCGTCTTCGACGTGGCCACGCCTATCGCGGAGATGTTGGTGCCCCAGGAGGAGACGGCGTAGTAGAGCCAGTACCGGCCGTCGCGGTAGGAGAGGTCCGGGGCCCAGGGATCGGCGGTGGAGTTGTAGTCGTACCACCAGGCCGGGGGCGTGGTGAAGGCGTTGCCCGCGTCGTCCCAGTGGTGGAGGTCGGCGGAGAGGCGGGCGCCGATGACGCCGCCGGTGGAGTAGGCGACGTAGCGGCCGTTCTTGAGGTGGGTGACCGTGGGGTCGTGGATGATCTGCTGGCCGGTGAGCGGGAGGGGGTCGGGGTAGGTGACGTCGGCCGACGCGGTGGACGGGAGCAGGGCGATGGTGGCCGCGGCGAGCAGCGCGGCGAGCCTGAAGCGCTTCAACTCACACTCTCCTCATGGCTGTTACTGGCCTGCCAGACCCGTGTGGGCCACGCCCCGCACGATCTGGCTCTGGAAGAAGACGAACACGACGATCAGCGGGAGTCCCGCGATCAGGCCGCCCGCCATGAGCTGTGGCCAGACGATGCCGAAGGCGTTCTGCACGGTGGCGATGCCGTTCGGCATGGTCATCAGGTCGGGGTTGTTGGTCACCATGTAGGGCCACAGGAAGTTGTTCCACGAGGCGATGAAGGTGAAGATCCCGACGGCCGACAGCGAGGGCTTCGAGAGCGGCAGGACGAGGGTGAAGAAGATCCGCCAGCGGCCCGCGCCGTCGATGAACGCCGCCTCCTCCAGCTCGCGGGGCAGCGACTGGAAGAACTTGTAGAGGATGTACACCATCGCGGCGGGGGCGCACTGCGGCAGGATCATGCCCCAGTAGGTGTCGACCATGCCGAGCGACTGCACGGTGGTGAAGAGCGGGACGCCGAGGATCGCCGGGGAGAACATCAGGCCCGCCATCGTCACGGCCATCAGGACGGACTTGCCGCGGAACTCGGTGCGGGCGAAGCCGTATCCGGCGAGGGAGGCGACCAGCAGCACGATGAAGGTGACGCAGACCGACACGACCAGCGAGTTCACGAACCAGTTGGGGATGTTGCCGGCCTCGAAGACCTTCCGCCAGGAGTCGAGGGTGAAGTCCTTGGGGATCCAGTGCGGCGAGGCCACCGATTCGGCCGGGGTCTTGAGCGAGGTGGACAGGGCCCACGCCAGCGGCGCCATCCAGATCACGGACAGGGCGAGGGCGACGACCGTCAGGGCGATCTGCGCGGGCGTCCAGGTGCTGCGGGGCTTACGGAGGGTGGGAGACGGCGTGGTCATCGGGAGATGCCCTCCTCTCGGCTGCGGAGCAGCCACATCCGCCCGAGGGCGACGGCGGCGATGATGAGGAACAGGACGAAGGAGATCGCGGAGGCGTAGCCCACGCGGTAGCTGGTGAAGCCCTGTTCGAGGGTGTACTGGACGAAGGTGCGGGTCGATTCCTCCGGCCCCGGGCCGAACTGGTACATGACCACCGCCTGGTCGAAGACCTGGAGCGAGGCCAGGATCTGCAGCGCGATGACGAGGCCGGTGATGTTGCGCAGGTTCGGCACGGTGATGTGGAGCATGCGCTGGAAGGCGTTCGCGCCGTCCAGCTCGGCCGCCTCGTAGAGGTGCTGGGGGATGTTCTGCAGGGCGGCGAGGAAGAGGAGGAAGGAGAACCCGACCGTCCACCACAGGGTCGCGACGACGACGGCGAGCAGGGCCGTGGACTTCTGGGTGAGCCAGGGTGTGGTGAGGCCGAGGACGTGGTTGACCATGCCGTTGGTGGGCTGGAACAGCCACCACCACAGGTTGCCGATGACGGCGGAGGGCAGCAGGAACGGTGCGAAGAAGCACAGCCGCCACAGCCACTTGAAGTGCACGGTGTGGTGGGCGATCAGCGCCATCAGCAGGGCCACGACGACGATGCACGGGACGACGTACAGGGTGAACTGGACGCTGTGCCACAGCGAGTTCCACACCAGGTCGTCCTTGAGGGCCTCGCGGTAGTTGGCGAGGCCGACGAAGTCGGTGTGGTCGCCGGAGATGTTGGCGTCGGTGAAGCTGAGGTAGAGGCCGCGGACCACCGGCAGCAGCACGAAGAGCCCGTACAGGACGAAGAACGGGGCGACGAACCAGCCGCCGTGCTGGAAGCGACGGCTCCAGCGCAGTCGGGCGGAGTCGGCGGCGGCGGTCGCGCGGGGGCGCAGGGTGGTGGCGGCGACCGTGCTCGTGGCGCTGCTCATGCGCCTGCTCCCTTCAGCTCCTGGGCGGCCGTCCTGCCGTCCATGGGGTTCTTCATGGCGAGCAGTTGCTCCAGGACGGACTTCATACGGCGGGCCGCCGCGGCCGGCTTCGCGGAGCCGAGGTTGGAGGAGGCGACGACCGGGCCGACACGTTGCGCGAGGACGCCGGTGGAACCGGCGAACCAGATGTGCGGTTCGGTGGCCGGGTGCTCCATGGCGGGCCTGGAGTACTCGTTCTGGGGGCTGAGCTTGAGGTAGGCGGGGTCCTTGAAGGTGGGCAGATAGGCGGGGACGTGGCCGCCGACGGCCCAGGTGGTGGCGTGGGTGACCATGTAGGCGGCGAGCCGGTAGGCACCCTCGTCGGCGGCGCCGCCGCGGCCCGACTGGTGAGGCAGGATGAAGGAGTGCGACTCGGCGTGGGTGGCCGGTTTCCCGAACACCGGGGGCAGCGGCTGGGCGCCGAAGTCGAGCTTCTCGCCGTTGAAGTACGGCACCGACCAGTTGCCCTCCCAGGTGAACGGTGACCCGGCGAGGAAGGCCTCGCCGTCGGCCTCTCCGACGGTGACGTAGCCGTCGGTCACGTGCTTGCGGAAGAACTCCAGGACCTCGGTGGCCTTGTCGGTGTCGAAGGTGACGTCGGTCTGGTCGTCGTTGAAGTAGCCGCCGCCGAGCTGCTGGTAGAAGGCGACGAAGAACCACCAGGCGAAGTTCTGGTCGTTGGCGTGCAGTCCGAGGGTCTGCTGCCCGTTCTTCAGCTGCTTCTTGGCCGCCTTGAGGAGGGCGAACCACTCGTCGGTGGAACCGGCGGCCGGCAGCCGGCCGTCGGCGTCGAGCAGCCCGGCCTTCTTGCAGACGTCCTTGCGGTAGAAGCAGAGCTGGACGTGGATGTCGAGGGGCAGGGCGTAGAGCTTGCCGCCGACGATGCCGCGCTTCCACAGCACGGGGTTGAAGTCGGCCTCCCGCACGCCGTACTTGGCCAGGAGGCCGATGTCCCAGGGGTCCAGGAGGCGGCCGGGCGCGAACCCGGGGACGCGGCCCTGGTGCATGACGGCGAGGTCCGGTGCGCGGTTGCCGGCCGCTGCCATGGCGAGCTTGGTGTAGTAGGGGCCGCCCCAGGTCAGGGTGGAGTCCTTGACCGCGATGTCCGGATGTTCCTTGCGGAAGGCGTCCACCATCGCGACCTGGTTGGTGCCGTCGCCGCCCTGGAAGAGGTTCCAGTAGCGGACCCGGGTGCGCGCGCTGGAGGCGAGCGCGTCCGCGCCGGTGCCGAGCGCGGCGAAGCCGAGGCTGCCGGCGACGGTCAGGCCGCCGAGCGCGGCCAAAACGTTCCTGCGGTTCAGGTCAGGTCGTCCCATGCCCTGCCTTCACTGTTCGAGATTCACTGTTCGAGATTCGCTGTTCGAAATTTCGGTGATCGCTCGTAACTTCGAACGGGACCGTAGATAGGAAGCGCTTTCTCGTCAATGGTTTGCACAAAAATCGAAGGTCCCCGTCCGGTGGTCGACGACCGGACGGGGACCTCTGAGGGGACCCGGGTTTGATCCTGAAGGGGGCCGTCAGCCGGCGAACGGCGGCTGCGGCAGGCCCTTCCCCGCGCCGGGGACGACGAGCACCGAGCCGGAGAGCGGATGCGGCGCCTCCAGGCCCGTACGCGCCGTGGTGATGTACAGGTCGGACAGGTCCGCGCCGCCGAAGGCGCAGGCGGTGGGGCGGGGGACGGGGAGTTCCACGACCCGGTCCAGCTCGCCGTCCGGTGTGTAGCGGCGGACCGCTCCGCCGTCCCAGAGGGCCACCCACACACAGCCCTCGGCGTCGACGGTGAGCCCGTCGGGCCAGCCCGCGCCCTCTTCGATCACGGCCAACGGACGTCTGTTGAGGGGGAGTTGGCCGTCACCCACGTCGAAGACGTCGACGCGGCGGGTCGGGGAGTCGATGTAGTACATCAGCCGGCCGTCCGGGCTCCAGCCCGTGCCGTTGCTGACGGCGACGTCGTCGAGGATCGCGGTGACCGTGCCGTCGGCGGTGATCCGGGACAGGGTGCCGCCGCCCGGGGCCTCGTCGTAGCGCATGGTGCCGAAGAGCAGCGAGCCGTCCGGGGTGACCGCGGCGTCGTTCGCGCGGCGGCCGGGGACGGGGTCGCGGTGCAGCCACCGGAAGCCCTCGGCGCCGCCGTACGTCGCCACGCCGTCCCGCAGATTGACGACCAGGCCGCCACCCGCGCGGGGCTTGGCGGCGCCCACGTGCTGCTCGGTGACCATGACCGTGCGGCGCCCGGAGACGGGGTCGTACGTGTGGACCCGGGAGCCGAGTATGTCCACCCAGATCAGCCGCTGTGCGTCCGGATCCCAGGTCGGGCCCTCGCCGAGGGCCGCCTCGGCGCGCACCGCGACGTCGAAGGGCGCGTTGCCCGTGTTGCCGGTCGTCCCGGTCTTCCCGCTCGTCGCGGTCATCCCACCACGCTCCGGTGGCCGAGCCGCTCGGACAGTTCGACGGCGCCCTTCGCGGCGAGCTGCTCCAGCTCCACGCGGCGCTCGTCGCTCCAGCGGATCATCGGTACGGAGATGGAGAGCGCGGCGACGACCTGGCCCGTACGGTCGCGCACCGGGGCGGCGACGCAGCTGACGTCCGGGTTCGACTCGCGGCTCTCCACGGCGACGCCGCGGCGGCGGATCTCGGCGAGGGCCTCGCGCAGGGCGCCCGGCTCGGTGATGCTGTTGGGCGTCATCGCGACCAGGTCCGCGTTGTCCGGGATACGGGAGGTCAGCTCGACGTCGGGGAGCGAGGCGAGCAGCATCTTGCCGACGGAGGTGCAGTGGGCGGGCAGGCGCCGGCCCGCCGCGGAGACCATGCGCACGGCGTGCGTGGAGTCGACCTTCGCGATGTAGATGACGTCCGTGCCCTCCAGGATCGCCACGTGGACGGTCTCGTCGCAGGTCTCGGCGACGGAGCGGGCGACCTGCTGGCCCTCGGCGGCGAGGTCCAGCTGCTCGGCGTACCGGCTCCCGAGCTGGTACGGGCGCACACCGAGGCGGTAGCGTCCCGGCTGGCCGGGAACCTGCACGATGTACGAGCGGGCGGCGAGCGTGGTGACCAGCTCGTGCACCGTCGTCCGGGGAAGCTGGAGCCTGCGCACGATGTCGGGGGCGGAGAGCGTCCCGTCCCCGTCGAGGAAGAGCTCGAGTATGTCGAGAGCTCGGGTCACGGCAGGTACGAGGCGTCCCACAACCGGCCCCCTCTCTATGTTCGAAATTTCAACAGCCGATCGGCATGACGAACACAGGCTACTCATAGTGCTCTTGCACGGGCAATGGGTGGGTAACGGTGAGGTGCAGGGGGTCACAGGGGCACTGGCGCGCAGGCGGAGCCGACCACGCACGACGGGAGGTCAGCGGCGGGGGTGGGGGTGGGGATCGCCCAGCTCACCGCGGAGACGCTGCGCGCGGAGTACCAGCTCCAGCTCGAACCGCCGGTCCGGGTCGTCGATCTCGTCACCCCACAGCTCCCTGATCTGGCGGAGGCGGTAGCGGACGGTCTGGGGGTGGACACCGAGCCGCGCGGCAACCTCCGGCGCACCTCCGCGCGTCTCCAGCCACGCCAGCAACGTCTCCGCGAGACGCCGCCCGTGCGTCGGCCCGCAGTGCGCGAGCGGCGCCAGGCAGCGCAGGGCGAGGTCGTCGATCAGTTCCTCGGGCTGGAGCAGCACGAGGGCCTCGGTGTGCTCGGTACAGTGGAGCACCTCCCCGCCGGGCAGCAGCCGCCGCTCCATCAGCCGTACCGCCGCATCCGCCCAGCGCAGCGACTTCGCCGCGTCGGCCAGCGGCACCGGCGGCCCGATCGCCCCGGACCACCCGGTGAGCGCCCGGTGCAGCAGCTCCGGCCGCCCGGCGGCGTCGGGCTCGGGCACGACCATCCGCGGCTGCTCGTACTCCATGTCGAGCAGCACCCCCTGCCCGACGGCGGGCGCCACGGCCTCCCGCGCCGGCCGCAGCAGCACCCCGACGGCGACCTTGTCCGGCAGTGGCCAGCCGATCCGCGCGGCCCGCTCGACGAGCGCCTCGGCGGGGTCGCCCCGGTGGTGGTGCTCGGCGAGCAGCAGCTCCATCAGCCGGCGCTGGAGGCGCAGGCGCTCCCCCGCCTGCCGGGCCGCGGCCTCGGCGTAACCCCGTACGGACTGGTCCACCAGACCGTCCAGGTACTCGTATCCCGCGTCGACGAGCTCGTACATCGCCGGTGGCGGGATCTCGACCCGCTGCCCGATCTCAGCGAACCGACGCCAGGCGAGGCGTACGCCCAGCCGGTAGATCGCCTGAAGCGAGTCGAGGCTGCGGCCGTGCAGTCCCTCGCCGCGGCCGAACTCCTGGAAGACCTCGGGGTGGACGCGAGGCCTGCCCTCCGCCGTCTCCAGGTGCTGCACGAAGACCTCGATGGCCCGGCGGATGCCGACGAGGGCCATCGGCTCGCCGGAGTCGTCGAGGACGAGGGGCACGTTCGGGTACTCGCGGCGGATCTCCCGGAGGATCTCCTCGGCGAGATCCGGCGCCTCGGCCAGGGCGATCGCCGCGAACTGCCGCACCTGGGCGCGGGGAACGTCATGCCAGGCCGAGCGCATCGCGACGGTCCCGTGGCCGGCCTGCGCTTTCCGGTCCGTCTCCGGCGCGCCCCTCGGCACGGTCAGTGCTCCTGGTCGGCATGTTCGTACGTGATCAGGGGGGTGTTCGGCTGGTCGGGGGTCGCGTCGAGCAGCGCGACGATGCCGAGTGCGGCACCCACGGCGAGCGCGGCGGCGGCCGCGACGGTGAGTACGGCGGCCAACAGTCTGGACATCGCAGGGTGAGCCTCTCTGTCGGAGGTCGTCCCCACCCGTTCCCGTGATCCGCGCAGCCCGTTTCGCCGGTCCCGTCCGGCAAGTCCTCAGTCTCGACAATGCATTGACACTCCGTCAAGGGTGCCCGTACGGTTCCCGGCCCATACCGCACGTGCACTTTCCCTCCTGGTGTCGACGCACCTGTATCACCGCGTTCCACCCGTATCACCCGCATCACCCGTGACCGGCCGAGACCGGCCGTGATCAGCAGTGGTGACCCGTGTGTCGAGCCTCCTCACGCCCCTGGAGTGCCCGGATGCGCCGGAAACCCTCACCCCTCGCACTGGTCCTGCTCGGCCTCGGCACGTTTCTGCTCGTACTGGCTCCGATGCTCGCGTGGTACGTGGAACCGCGGGCCGCCGTGAATCCCATCGACATCGACACGACCGCCGTCTACACCGGCACGGGCGCCTATTTCGACACCGCACAGATCCAGACCCTGTACGACAAGCGGATCACCATCACCCAGCAGGTCAGAGGCGATGTCGCCGACGGTGAGCACAGCGGACGCGCCGTCTGGGACGTGACGACGACGGTCGACACGGACAAGTCGCTGCCCGCGGCCGACCCGCACGACGCGCTGGAGTTCTTCCCGAACCGCTGGGTCACCGACCGGAAGACCAACCAGCCGGTGCACTGCTGCCAGGAGAACCCGCACTTCGAGGGCGACGCCTACCTCAAGTTCCCCTTCGACGTGCGGAAACACGCGTACCGCTGGTGGGACAACTCCCTCGGCGCACCCATCACGCTGGCCTACCGGGGCACCAAGAAGATCCAGGGCTACACGGGATACCGCTTCACCGGCACGGTCCCCCCGACGAAGATCGGCACCCGGCTGGTGCCCGGCAGCATCGTCGACCTGCCGGGTCGCCCCCAGGTGCTGGCCGAGGAGTGGTACTCCAACCACGGCATCGAGCTGGTCGTCGACCAGCGCACCGGCCGGGTGCTCTACGCCCAGGTCGGTCCGCGCAGGACGTTGCGCGCCCCGGGTTCCACGTACGACTCGACGCTGCTCCTGGACGCCGACAAGCTGGCCTTCACCACGGCCACCCAGAAGGACCAGGTGAAGCAGGCGAAGAAGGAGAGCGGTCGACTGCGCCTGGTGGGGCAGACGTTGCCGATAGGTGCCGGTGTGCTCGGGTTCGTCCTCGCCGCTGTGGGCGGCGTTTTGGTGGTACGAGGGCGACGGGATCCCGGTTCGCCCGGTAACTCCCCTTCACCACTCACAATGTGATGGTCTGTCAGCTCCACAAAGACCAGAATTTGTCACCTCGGTGAGTAGCAGCTTCCCAGCGCCGGGCGAAAACTATCCACCCCCACCCGAGCACAGCCCGCCCACACTCCCGATACAGCCAGTACCCACATCCCCCACAGATCGGCAGATTCACCCCGCACAGATCGGCGAATTCACCCTCGAAGCGATCGACCCGCCCTACGCCCCACCCCCCACGCTGAGTTCCGCACCCTGAGACGAGTTGGAGCACCCATGCCCCAGCACGTGCCCTCCCCGCTGCGCGCCGCGGTCCCGCGCGACGCGCAGTCCCTCCCGGCGCTTCCCCCACAGCCGCGCCGCATCGTCTTCCTCGCCCACCGGGACCTGGGAAACCGGTCCGCGGGCGGATCCGAGATCCTCGTCGACCGGCTCGCCGAGGGACTGACCTCGCTCGGCCACCAGGTCACCCTGGTGTGCGGCGGGCCCGCGGCCTACCACGACTACCGGGTCGTGTCGGCGGGCGGCGACCTGGGCCACTTCCTGCGCGCCCGCTCCGCCTTCCACCGTCAGGTCGGCGGCTGCGACCTGCTGGTCGAGGTCTGCAACGGCATGCCGTACCTGGCCCCGCTCTGGCACCACGGCCCCACCCTGTGCCTGGTCAACCACGTCCACACGGACCTGTGGCGGATGCGGTTCGGCGGGCCGCTGGCGCCCGCCGCCCGGATCGGCCGAAGACTCGAACACTGGGCACTGGCGGGCGCGCAGCGCGGCA
The DNA here is from genome assembly GCF_042885015.1 of Streptomyces sp. NPDC058086. NCBI lineage: Bacteria > Bacillati > Actinomycetota > Actinomycetes > Kitasatosporales > Streptomycetaceae > Streptomyces > Streptomyces sp. NPDC058086. The sequence continues at coordinate 11,409 of NZ_JBHVST010000039.1, forward strand.
ATCTGCTGGTCGCCGTCTCACCGTCGACGGCCCACGCGCTGCGCGCGATCGGGGTGCAGCGGGAGCGCATCCGGGTCGTGCACAACGGGGTCGAGGAGCCGGGGCCGCTCGCCGAGCGCTCGCCGGAGCCGTTGTTCGTGGCGATGGGACGGCTGGTCGAGTACAAGCGGATCGATCTGCTGCTGCGGCTGTGGGAGCGGGTCCGTCCCGTCACCGGAGGCCGGCTGGTGATCGTCGGCGACGGCCCCGAGCGGAAGAGACTGGAACAACTGGCCGGCCCCGACGTGGAGTTCGCCGGGCGTGTCTCGGAGGCCGAGAAGCACCGGCTGCTGTGCGCCGCGTGGCTGCTGCTGCATCCCTCCGCCGTGGAGGGCTGGGGCCTGGTGGTCACGGAGGCGGCGGCGCGCGAGACCCCGGCGATCGCCTTCGACGTGCCCGGTCTGCGCGACTCCGTGGTCGACGGCGAGACGGGTGTGCTGGCGCGCGGTGAGTCCTCCTTCGCGGCGGCCTGGTGCACCCTCGCCCTGTCCACCCACCGCCGCACCCTCATGGGCAAGTCCGCCCGCGACCGCGCGGCCCAGTACCGCTGGAACAACACGGTCCGCCAGTTCAGGGCGGTGGCCACGGAGGCGGCCACCTCCTGGCGGAGGTGACGCCCATGGACGGCGACCCCGAGATACCCCGCAGAGCCCCCGCCAAAAGCGGGCCCCCCGCATGGAAGGACCCCTCCTTCCGGCGTTCGTTCACGCTCTTCCGGGCCTTCATGCGGGAGCAGGACGACCCCGAGAGCTGCTACTCGTTGCTGGCCCGCGACGCCGCCGACCAGGTCGAGGCGTACGGCGGCGTCGAGGGACGTACCGTCGTGGACGTCGGGGGCGGCGGCGGGTACTTCACCGCGGAGTTCCGGCGGCGCGGCGCACAGGCGTATCTCTTCGAGCCGGACGTACGGGAGCTGGGGGCCAAGCCCGACGGCTCGGCGGTCGTCGCGGACGGGTATCTGCTGCCGCTCGCGGACGGGGTCGCCGACGTCACCTTCTCCTCCAACGTCCTTGAGCACGTGGCCGATCCGCAGACGTTCCTGAGCGAACTGGTGCGCGTCACCCGGCCCGACGGGCTGATCTACGTCTCGTTCACCAACTGGCTCTCCCCGTGGGGCGGTCACGAGTGGGCGCCCTGGCACTACCTCGGTGCGGAGCGGGCGCGGGCCCGCTATCACCGCCGTACCGGAAAGCCCGCCAAGCACACCCTCGGCGAGAACCTCTTCGCCGTGCACATCGGCACCACCCTGCGGCAGGTGCGCGCCCGCGACGACGTCACGGTCGTCTCGGCGCGCTCCCGCTACTGGCCCATCCTCGCCTCCGCCGTCACCAGGGCGCCGGGGCTGCGGGAGTTCGCCACCTGGAACCTCCTCCTCATCCTCCGGCGGTGTCCACCATGACGACCACGGTCCAGGCTCCTCCCCCGGCGGCCGTCCGCCCCGTCTCGACCACGTCCGGCCCCCCGCACGGGCCGCGGTCCAGGCGCTGGCTGCTGGGGTTCTGGGCCGTGGTGTTCGTGCTGTTCCTGGCCGTGCACCCCGGACGCATGACGTTCGACACCAAGCTCGGTGTCGCGCTCGACCCCTGGCAGTTCCTGTCCGACCTGGGCCAGTTGTGGCACGACCGGGGCGGCTTCGGCGGCATCCAGGACCAGTACGTGGGTTACGTCTGGCCGATGCTGCCGTTCTACGGCCTGTGCAAGCTGATCCACCTCCCGGTGTGGCTGGCGGAACGGCTGTGGCTGTCGATCGTCGTGTCCGTCGCCTTCTGGGGCGCCCTGCGGCTGGCCGAACGGCTGCGGATCGGGAACGGTTCCTCCCGGCTGCTCGCCGCCGTCGCCTACGCGCTCTGGCCGGTCTTCACGATCGTCGTCGGCTCGACCTCCGCCGCCGCGCTCCCCGGCGCCTTCCTCCCCTGGGTCCTGCTCCCCCTCACCGACGAGCGCTACAGCGCCCGCGTCGCCGCCCTCCGCTCGGCGCTCGTCATTCCCTTCATGGGCGGCGTGAACGCGGCGGCGACCCTCGCCTCGCTGCTCCCCGTCGGGCTGTATCTGCTGTCCCGTCCACGTGGACCCCGACAGCGCAAGCTGATCACCTGGTGGGTACCGGGAGTGATCCTGGCGACGGCCTGGTGGGTGATCCCGCTGCTGATGCTCGGCGTCTACGGCGAGAACTTCCTCCCGTACGTGGAGACCTCGGGGACCACGACCGCCACCATGTCGGCCACGGAGTCCCTGCGCGGCGCCGGGAACTGGGTCGCGTACCTCCACTTCGGCGAGGCCTGGCTGCCGGCCGGCTGGACCGTCGCCGCCTCGGTGATCGTGATCGTCTGCTCGGCGCTCGCGGCGGGACTCGGTCTCGCCGGGCTCGCCAGACGTGACATGCCCGAGCGCCGCTGGCTGGTCCTGACCGTGCTGTCGGTCGCGCTCCTCACCCTCGCGGGGTACGGCGGCGCGTTCGGCGCGCCCTTCCACGGCGTCGTCCAGGACTGGCTGAACGGCTGGCTGGTCCCCTTCCGCAACATCTACAAGTTCCAGACGGGCCTCGCCCTGGCGCTGGTGTTCGGCCTCGCGCATCTCGTCGGGGTCGCCGCCGAGCCACGCGGAGCCCGTCCCGTACGCGGCCGCCGCTACGCGCCCCTCGTCGCGGCCGTGCTGATCCTGCCCGGCCTCGCCTGGCCGTACCTCAACGGGTCGATCCTCAACCCGGGTTCCTTCCAGCAGCTCCCCAAGTACTGGCAGACCACCGCCGACTGGCTGAAGAAGTACTCGCCCGACTCCCGTGCCCTCGTCGTCCCCGCCACCGCGCACGGCCTCTACACCTGGGGCTCCCCCATCGACGAGCCCCTCGACGTGCTCGCCGACTCCCGCTGGGCCGAGCGGGACTACGTCCCCTTCGGCACCCCCGGCAACCGGCGTGCCATGGACGCCGTCGAGCAGGCGCTCATGACCGGCAGTGACGTCCCCGGCCTGGGGGACTATCTGAGCCGCGCCGGGCTCTACTACGTCGTCGTCCGCAACGACCTCGACCCCGACCAGGTCGGCTACGTCCCGACCCAGACCGTGAAGCGGACCCTGGAACAGTCGGGCTACCAGCGGGTCACCGGCTTCGGACCGGTCGTGACCGGCGGCCGGATCGCCAACCACACCCCGCTCCAGGTCGAGGGCCTCTACCCGCGCGAGCGCGCCGTCGAGATCTACGAACCGGCGGGCAACGGCGCACCGCGCCCCGGACAGGCCGGGCTGAGCGCCATCGCGGACACCGCCGTCGTCTCCGGCGGCCCCGAGGCGCTGCTGCCGCTGGCCGCCGACCCCTCGATGCGCGGCCGCCCCGCCGTCCTGACCGGCGACAACCATCCCGGCCTCGGCACCGCCGCGGTCCAGGTGATCGGCGACGGGCTGCGGCGCGCCGACACCCGCTTCGGCCTGGTCAACTCCAACACCTCGTACACGTACACGCCCGACCAGCGCAACGACAGCGGCAGCGCCCAGGACGCCGGCAAGAAACCGCACCAGATCCTGCCGACCAAGGGCATCCAGCACCAGACGGTGGCCGAGCTGCGCGGCGCCCGCTCGGTGACCGCCTCCTCCACCGGCAACTGGCTGTTCCATCTCCCCCAGTACGACCCCGTGAACGCCTTCGACGGGAACCCCGACACCGCGTGGGCGGAGGGCGCGTCCGGTTCCGCGAACGGGCAGTGGCTGCGGATCCGCTTCGAGGGGTCCCTGGACATCCCGAAGTCCTTCAAGGTCACCCCGCTGCCGCAGGACGGCATGCGGTCCGCGGCGACCAGGGTCCGGGTGGAGACGGAGAAGGGCTCCGCCACCAGCTATCTCGAACCCGACGGCACGACCCAGTCCATCAAGGCGCCCGCCGGGTCGACGAGTTGGGTGAAGCTGACGATCGTCGGCTCCACCGCGCAGCGCGCCGGTCTCACCGGCGCGGGCTTCTCCGAGATCGCCCTCCCGGACGTCCAGGTCACCCGCCTGCTGAAGCTCCCGACCGACGCCGCCGGCTCGGACGCCGCCGCCGAGATCGTCTCCCTGCACCGCACCACCGACCCCACCGGTCTCGCCCCCACGGGCACGGAGGCGGGTCTGCACCGCACCTTCTCCACCTCGACGGCGGGATCGTACGAGGTGAACGCGAGCGCCGTCGCGATCAGCGGCGACGCACTCGACAAGCTCCTGTACGACGTCTCGCCCCAACAGCCGAACCGGATCGTCGCGACGGCCGACTCCACGACGGCCCTCGGCCCCGGCCTCGACGCCCGCAACCTCACGGACGGCAACCTGACCACGGCCTGGATCGCCGGGGACAGGCCGACTATCCATCTGAGCTGGCCCGACAAGAAGCCCGTCTCGTCCATGGTCCTGGCCGCGGCCGGCGGCCTCTCCACCCGCCCGACGAAGATCGAGATCCGCTCCCCGGACGGGGACACCGTGGCCGGCGTCGACGAGAACGGCTGGGCCCGCTTCGACCCGATCACCACGAACCACCTCGACATCACCGTCACCGAGACCGCGCCGCTGACCCTCCACAACCCGGTCGCGGGCGCCGACCTGCAACTGCCGGTCGGCCTGACGGAGGTGTACCTCCCGGCCCTCGCCGAGTACCGCACCACACAGGCCCTGGAGACGCAGGAGTTCTCGCTGCCCTGCGGGAAGGGACCGACGCTCGCGGTCGACGGGAAGCTGTACGAGACGAGCGCGAAGGGCACGGTGGGGGATCTCACCGAACGGCGGCCGGTTCAACTGACGCTGTGCCAAGAAGGCTCCTCGAACCCCGCGTTGGACCTCGGATCCGGCTCACACCGGGTCGAGGCGGGCGACGCAGGGCCCCTCGCGGTCACGGACGTCACCCTCACCCGTGGCACCGTCGAGGCCGCCGCCGGTGCCGGGCGCGAACTGCGGATCGTGGACTGGCTGGGCGACCGCCGCGAGGTGAAGGTCGGCTCCGGCGCCGCCTCGTACCTCACGACGTACGAGAACTACAACGACGGCTGGCAGGCCACGCTGGGCGGCAAGAAGCTGACGCCCCTGCGGCTCGACGGCTGGCAGCAGGGCTGGCAGATCCCGGCCGGGGCGGGCGGCACGGTCAAGCTGTCGTACGAGCCCTCGACGACGTACGAGGCCGGGCTGATCGGCGGCGGGGTCGGCGTGGCGGCTCTCGCGGGCCTCGTGCTGTGGCGCCGCCGCGAGGCCAACACCGACGAACCGCAGCCGGCGGCGCCGGACGCCGGGCTCTGGCTCGGCACGGTGGCGCTCACGCTGGTGGGCGTGGTCATCGCGGGACCGTTCGCGCTGCTGGTCCCCGCGCTGGCGCTGCTCGCGTGGAAACGGCACGCGCTCCTCGTACCGATCGCGTTCCTCGCGCTCACCGGGGCGGGGATCGCCGCCGCCACGGGCGCCGGGTCGCCACCGGGCGCGAGCGAGGGCGCGTTCGGGCCCGCGGCACAGTTGCTGGCGTTGATCGGGTTGTTCGCCGCGTTGGTGAGCGTCCAGGAGCCCTCCGGAGCGACACCCCGGGGCTCCCGCCCGGTCCTCCCGCCCGGCCCGCCCCCGGGCTCCGAGGCCCCGACGGCACCGCTCCCCCGACGCCGCCGCGGCGAGAGCGGCGGCCCCGGGGCGGTGGAGGGGAAACCCGACCCGGAAACCACGTCCCCCGGGGAGATACCCGGCACGCAGACCAAGTCGCTCGGAGAGGCACCGGCTCACGGACCCGGGCGGGGCGCCACGCAAGCCGGAGCCGAGCCCCCGGCCCCCGGCCCCGACCGTGCCTCCAGCCCGACCATCTCCGCACGCGGCCCGGGTTCCGCCCCGGCCGCACGCGGCCCAGGTTCCGGCCCGGCCGCACGCGGCCCAGGTTCCGCCCCGCGCGAGGCGGGTGCGGGTGACGCGGGTGCGGGTGACGCGGACGCTCGTGAGGTCGATCCACCCACCGCGCGGATCGCCTTCCGCAAGGCGGGGAACCCGGCGGACGACGACACGGGAAGGGACGAACCCCGATGACCGCGCTGGAGCACCCGGCACGGGACGGTACCGACGGACCGTCCCGGCCCCCCGCCCGCGTGCCGTTCCCCGTCGTGGACGAGGTCTCCCGGCACTGTCTCCAGGAGGAGGAACCCGAGACCGTCCACATCGAGGTCCACCTCCCCGGCCACCTGGACCCCGCCCGCCTCACCTCGGCGTTCACCGAGGCCCTGCACCGGCACCCCCGCATCCTGATGCGCGAGGCCGCGGGCCCCTGGTACCGCCGCCGCTACGAGTGGGAACTCACCCCCGATCCGGACCTGGAGGTCGTCTCCTTCCCCCCACCGGGCCCAGGCGCCCTCCAGCACGCACGGACCCGCGCCCTGCTGACCGCCCCGCCGCTGTCCGCCTCGCCGCCCATCCGCCTGGAGGTGGTCGACGGCGCGGGCCCGCCCGTCGGCAGCGAGGCGACGGACGCGGTGGGCACGGCGCCGCGCCGAAGCGCCGCGCCACGTACCCACACCGGCTCCCGCCCCAAGGGCACCGTCCTCTTCCTCACCGTCAACCACACCGCCCTCGACGGCCCCGCCTGCCTCCGCGTCCTCGCCACCGCCGCGGAGCTGTACGGCGGCAAGGACAACTCCCCGACCGCACCCCCCGTACGACCACCGGAGACGGAGGCGAAGGCCGTGCAGGTCGACACCCCGTCCACCTGGACCCCGCCCGCCCGGGTGGCCCACGGCACCCCGGAGCCCTCGCCCGGAAACGGCCTCCTCGTCACCGAACTCGGCGTCCCGCATCGCGCCAAGGGCGCCCCGTACACCGTGAACGACCAGCTCATGGCGGCCACCGCCCTGATGATCACGCACTGGAACAGGGAACACGGCGCCCGCCCGCGCCCCCTGCGCATCACGATGCCGGTCGACGACCGCCCCCGCGGCACGGACATGCCCATCGGCAACGGGACGCGACTCGTCGAAGTCCCCTTCACGGTGGAGGAGTTGGACGCCGGACGCATGGGCGAGCTGCTGCGCCGTACGGCCGAACGGACCCGTGCGCTCAAGTCGCTGTCCCGGCCCCAACTCGGCCACGGCGCGGCCCTCCTGACCGCCCCCGTGGTCCCGGTCGCCTGGCGCGCCGCCCTCACCCGGGGCCTGCGCCGCGCGGCCGGCCCCTGGACGTCGACCACGCTGCTGAGCAACATCGGCCGCATCCCGTACGCGCTGGACTTCGGCGCGGAGGCGGGCCGCGCGCACGCGGTGTGGTTCTCGGCGCCCGCCCGGACACCCCGCGGCCTGACCGTCACCACGGCCTCCACCGCGGGCCGCCTGCACGTCGCCCTGCGCTGGTCGCGCACCCTGCTCAGCCACGGCGACGGCGCCCACCTCCGCGACCTCTTCGAGCACTATCTGCACGCGACGGAGGAGGACGGCAGCCGATGACACCCACGACCTCGACCCCCACCCCTTCCGCCGCTTCGGCAACGGCCGCCGTCCGCCGGGGACTTCGCGACTTCTACGAGGATCCGAGCGTCCCCGTCGCCTCCGGCACCCCCCGCAGTCTCCGCCAGGCCCGGATGCTGGCCGCAGCGCTCGGCCCCGCCACGGCCGGCGCGCGGACCGTGCTGGACATCGGCTGCGGCGACGGCACCGCCGCCGCGACCGCCGCACCGCTGCTCGCCGGACACCGTCTCGTCGGCGTCGACTGGTCGCAGGACGCCCTCAGACGCGCCCACGTCCGGCTGCCGTACGCGATCCGCGGCGAACTCACCGACGGCGGACTGCCGTTCGCCGACGCCTCGGCCGACGCCGTCCTGTTCAGCGAGGTGATCGAGCACCTAGTGGACCCTGACAGCGCTCTGGACGAGATCCGCAGGGTCCTGCGCCCCGGCGGCCACCTGATGCTCTCCACCCCGAACCTCGCCGCCTGGTACAACCGCGCCCTGCTGCTCGCCGGTGTCCAGCCCGTCTTCTCGGAGGTGAGCCTGCGCGCGATCCACGGCCGCCCGGGGCGGGAGGTCGTGGGCCATCTGCGGCTCTACACGGCCCGCGCGCTGCGGGAGTTCGTGACCGCGGCGGGCTTCGAGGTCGTACGACTGAGCGGGGCACCCTTCCACGGCGTACCGCGTCCGCTGCGCCCCCTGGACCGACTGGCCTGCGCGGCGCCCGCCCTCTCCTCCATCCTGCTCCTGCACGCCCGAAGGACGTAGCCCATGTGGTGGGGAGTGGCCGCGGCCCTGCTGGCGAACGTCCTGTACAGCACCGGATTCGTCCTGGAGAAGCGCGCGCTCGCCGCACTGCCCGAGGTCGACATCCGCCGCCCCGCCCGGCTGCTGCGGCTGGTGCTCGGCAGCCCGCTGTGGATCGGCGGTTCACTGGCGCTGGCCTCCGGCTTCGGCGCCCAGCTCGCCGTCTACCGCACGCTGCCGATCGCCGCCGCCCAGGGCATCTTCGTCTCCGGGCTCGTGCTGCTGGTGCTGCTCTCCGCCCGGCTGCTCGGCGAGGAGACGTCGGGCCGCGAGCGGTACGCGCTCGGCGCGATCCTGCTCGCCCTGCTGATGGTGGTCCTCTCCCTGCGCGAGGGCTCGGACCGGGTCAGCCGCAGTGCCCCAGCGCCGCTGATCCTGACCGTCTGTCTGCCGTCGCTGGCGGCGGGCCTGTGGCTGTACGGGGCCGCCGAGCGCCGTGCGCGGCACCGGCACCGGATGCCGACGACGGGCGTCGAGTACGGCGTGGCGGTGGGCCTGCTGTACGGGGTGAGCTCGCTGGCCATCAAGGGCGTGTCGAGCTATCTGACGACCAGCGACCTGGCGGGGGCGGTGGTCGACGTGCTCCGCTCCCCGTACCCCTACCTCCTTCTCTTCACCGGCGCGTTCGGCCTGGTCATGTCCCAGGCGGCGCTGCAGCGCTGCCGGGCCTCGCTGATCGTGCCGGTCTGTACGACGGTGACCAGCCTGTTCACGGCGGTGCTCGGCACACTCGCGTTCGGCGAGGCGCTGCCGCACGACCCGGTGCGGCTGACCCTGCGCCTGGCGGGCACCGCCCTCGCGGTGTCCGTGCTGCTGGTCATGCCCAAACACGACGCGGCACCCCAACCCCCCACCGTGGCCAAGGAGCTGACGCCACCATGAACCCCGACGACCCGCTGCTGAAGATCCTGGCCTGCCCGCTGGACAAGGGCCCACTGCACCTGCTGCCCCTGAGTGACGACGAGGCGCCTGGCTCCGGGACGGAACCGAGCGCCGGGGAGGCGCTGTACAACCCGCGCCTGCGCCGCCGCTACCCGATCGTCGACGGCATCCCGCAGCTGCTGCCGTCCTCCGGGGAGCAGGTCACGGAGGACGAGCACGAGGAACTCCTCAAGCGGATGGTCCCGTGACGAGGACGAGGAGCACGACGAGCACGATGAGGATGACGAGGACCTGGGCCGCCCGGCTCGCTCCCCGCCTCCCCACCCGCCTCGTCGCGGCGACCGCCCGGCTGGTCTACCCGCGCTTCGAACCCGAACTGGCCCGGCTCACGGACCTCTGCCCGCCGGGCTGCGGCACGGCGGTGGACGTGGGCGGCTGGTACGGCCCCTGGACCCACCGTCTTTCGGTCCTGGCCCACCGCGTGGTGACCGTCGAACCGGTCCCCCACCTGGCCGGACTCCTCTGCGCCACCTCCCCCTCCAACGTCCGAGTGGTCCGCGCCGCCGCCTCCGACCGCCCGGGCACGGCGCGGCTCTGGCTCCCGCCGGACGACGCGGGCGACCGGGGCGTGTCGTCGTTGGTCCGCCGGGACATACACGCCCGCGCGCTGGAGGTCCCCTGCGTGACCCTCGACAGCCTGGGCCTCCACGACGTCGACTTCGTCAAGATCGACGTGGACGGCAACGAACTCGCGGTCCTGCGCGGCGCGGAGGCCCTCCTGACCCGCGACCGCCCGGCCCTGTTCATCGAACTGGAGTCCCGAATCCAGCCGATCGCCCCCGTGGTCGACCATCTCACCCAGCGCGGCTACACGGGCTGGGTCCTGCCCGCCGCCACCTGGCTGCCCCTGGCGACCTTCCCCCTGGAGGCCCACCAGGCCCGCACCTCCCACGTGGTCGCCCAGGGCCTGCTGCGCCGCGTCCTGCCCCCGCGCGGCCCCCGTTACGTCAACTCGGTCCTGTTCCTCCCGGACGGCCGCCGACCGGGCTCCCTCCCGATACGCGACCATGGACCCCATGCCCGCCAAGCGACCCGCTAGCCCCTTCACCTCGCTCGACTTCCAACTGGTCCTGCTGCGCCGCATGGCCGACCACAACCCCGGCCTCGTCGAGGACGCCCGCCACGAGCTGGGCGTCTCCATCGCCGACATGCGCGAGGCGAACCGCCGCTGGCAGGCGATGCTGCACGCCCCGCGCTCCCGCGCCGCGGTGTCGCGCTACCGCTCGATCCTCGGCGCCCCCGAGTCCGTCACCCCGCGCCGGATCGGCGACCTGGCCTGCGAGGCCCGGCTCTGGCCCGTCCCCCTCTGGCCCGACCTCCGCTTCGAGGTCCTCGTCGCCCCGAACGGCGTCGCCTGGAACGAGTGGCTGGTCCGCGCCCCCGGCGTCCCGAACCCCCGGCTGGAGACCCTCGACGACCTCACCCCCTGGTCCTGCACGGTCGACGAGGTCGCCCGCGCCTTCGCCCCCGCCCGCCCCTTGCAGGGCACGGCCCCGACCCGCTGGGGCCTGGCGTTCACGGCCCCGGACGCGTCCGGAGTGCCGCGGGAGTGCGCGGCGGAGTTCACGTGGGGGCTGCTGCAGCGCGTGGCCGTCAGCGCAGAGCGGCCTTGACGACGGCCTCCGCGACCACGGGCACCGACTCCGGGTGCAGCCACAGAAACAGGTTCGGCTCGACGAGCTCCAGCTCCATGACGCACGGTTTCCCGTCGTCGCCGTCGACGAGGTCTACGCGGGCGTAGAGCAGCTCCGAGCCGTCCGTGCGCTCCGGTACGGCCGCCAGCGCGCGCTCCGCGACGGCGAGTTCGGCCGGGGTCGGCTGCCAGGGCTCCAGGCGGGGGTGCGCGACCTTGTCCGCGTCGTAGGCCGTGCCGGGTTCGAGGACGGCGCCCTTGCGGCTGGCGTGCAGGAAGCGGCCGCCGTAGAACTGGAGGGCGCGTTCACCGGCGGTGTCGATGCTGGTCAGGTAGGGCTGGACCATGGCGGTCAGCCCCCGGTCGTGCATCCGCTCCAACTGTCGCAGAGCCGTCTCCCGCTCCTCGGGACGGTAGCGGGCGGCGAGCCGCGCACCCGCGCCGGAGGTGGGCTTCACGACGTACTCGCGGTCGTCGGGGAACTCCGCGGGCGCACCCGGCGCGAGGTACCGGGTCGGCACGGTGGGCACCCCCGCCTCCGCGAGATCGCCGATGTACCGCTTGTCGGTGTTCCACCGCACCACCGCAGCCGGGTTCGCGAGCCGCGTCAGCTTCCCGCACCGCTCGGCCCACGCCACGAACTCCGCCACCCGCCAGCTGTAGTCCCAGGTGGACCGGATCACCACGAGGTCGAAGGCCGCCCAGTCGACGTCCGGATCGTCCCAGTACCCGATGACGGCCTCCGCCCCGGCGTCCTCCAGGGCCGCCCTCAGCACGGGCAGATCCCGGTCCAGGCTCTCCGCGCCCTCCTCGGGCCGGTAGGTGGCGAGTGCGATACGGGCGCGGACGGCGGCGGTGCGGGCCACGGCGGACTCCATCCTGGTAACGGCTGATCCCCGGGGAGGCTAACAACCGCCGGGGGAACTCCGGCAACCCATTTGACCTTCACCTTCGGTGAAGCCGCAGCATCGGTGGCGGAACGAGGAACGCATGACGGGCACGACACGACCACGGGTGGGCGCATGGAGATGCTGACGATCGGGGCGTTCGCGAAGGCGTGCCGGCTGTCGCCGAAGGCGCTGCGGCTCTACGACGAGCTGGAGCTGCTGCGGCCCGCCCGGGTCGACCCGGAGACCGGGTACCGGTACTACGCGGTCGCACAGCTGGAGCGGGCGCGGCTGGTGGCGTGGCTGCGCCGGATCGGGATGCCGCTGGCCCGGATCCGGCAGGTGTGCGCTCTGGACGGCGCGTCCGCCGCCCGGGAGATCCGCGCCTACTGGGCACAGGTCGAGGCCGAGACCGCCGGCCGGCGGGAGCTCGTGACGTTCCTCGTGGATCACCTCTCGTACACGTCGAGGAAGGACACCACCATGCTCGAACTCCGATACTCCGCACTCTCCGACACCGGTCTGGTCCGCCCTGCCAACCAGGACACGGCCCACGCGGGCGCCCACGTCCTCGCCGTGGCCGACGGCTTCGGCACGAGCGGCGCGCCCGCCAGCACGGCGGCCGTGGAGGCCCTGAAGTCCCTGGACGCCGAACCCCTTCCGGGCGGGAGCGTCCTCAACCTTCTGGAGGACGCGGTGCGAGGGGCCGCTCGGGCCGTCCAGGACGCCGCACCGGGCAAGGACGACGGCACCACCCTCACCGCCATGGTGTGGACCGGATCCCAGCTCGGGCTGGTCCACATCGGCGACTCCCGCGCCTATCTCCTGCGCGACGGCGAGCTGTTCCGGATCACGCACGACCACACCATGGTCCAGTCGATGATCGACGAGGGCCGGCTCACTCCGGAGGAAGCCACCGTCCATCCCCAACGCGCCCTGCTCCTGAAGGCACTCACCGGCGGCGCCGACGCCGTCGTACCCGATCTGCGGTTGTGCGACGCCCTGCCCGGGGATCGCTACCTGCTCTGCTCGGACGGGCTCTCCACCGTCGTGGCGGACGAGGAGCTCCGGCGGCGGCTGGGCTCGGCCTCGGCTCCCGACGCGGCGGTACGGTCCCTCGTCGAAGCCGCGATCGACGGCGGCGGGCCCGAAAACGTGAGCTGCGTGGTGGCGGACGTGGTGGAGGCCGACGGGGGTCAACGGCTCGGCTGACTCAGGGTGAGGCGGGCACGCTCTGCGCCGCGACGGCCGCGGCCTCGCGTACCGCCCTGATGTCGGCGGGGCGGCGCAGCGCCCGGGACACGGCATCGATCTCCGCCAGCAGGTTCTCCGTGTCCGGCGTGTTGAGGGACGCGGCGGCGGCGTCCTGGCGGGTGCGCTGCCTGGTCGCGATGGCGTCCTGGATGGTCACGGCGTGGGCGAGGGCCCCCGCCCGGCCGGACTCGAAGCCGAGGCCGAGGGCGGCGTCGTACGCCTTCCGCCGGAGGTCCTCGTCGATGAACCGGGACAGGTGCAGCAGCGCGTCCCGGATGAACGTCTCACGGCGGGTCAGGCGCAGCTCGGGGGTGGCCCGGAGTCTGAAGGGGACGCGTCCGCCGCCCGTGACGGTCCCCATCAGGCGGTACAGGGGGCGCAGGTGCCAGTGGCCGAGCCGGGTGCGAACCCGGCGATGCAGATACTGGCCGGTGTGCGGAAGGATGAAGCCGACCGCGATGAGGATGGCGGAGAGGGAGGCGACCGGCGGGGCGAGCCCGGTGCTGAGCCAGTCCAGGTCGTGGCCGGTCCAGCGGGCGACGACGGCGGAGAACTTGGAACCGTCGTAGAGCAGGTTCATCGCGTAGCCGACGCCGAGGAACTTCAGACCGCCGCGCAGCCAGACGTCGAGTCCGCCGGTGCGGATCCAGTTCCAGATCAGCTTGGACGTGATCAGGGCGGCCGCGGTGTGCGCGAGCAGGTAGAGCACGATCTCTTCACGCATGAAGGGGGTGTTGGCGTAGTACGTGTCGAGGTCCCGTATCCGCTCGACGGGAACGTCGGCGAGCGCGAACAGCACCCACAGCGCGACGATCACGCTCGCGTAGACGGTGACCACCCAGCGGGTGGCGCGGCGGGTGGCGCCGGAGCGGTCGGAGATGCCGTTGCGCCATGCGGTGATCATGAGCAGGCAGGCGCCGCAGAACGCGGTGATCAGGCTGTAGACCAGCGGGGCCGCGAAGTTCGGTACGCCGGTGACGCGGTTGGTCCAGGCGATGGTCGCCGGTGCCGCGAAGACGAAGACTCCGCAGGCGAGGACGAGCAGGCCGCCGACGGCACGCAGCAGCGGGTCCTTCCACAGCTTGAGGATGCTGGGCAGTTTGATCGCCAGCGCGGCGGTGAGGACCGCCGTCGGGATCCAGAAGGAGATGTAGAGCCCGGCGAAGAAGCGGGAAGGATTCATCGCCGGTCAGTCCTGGGGTCCGCGGTAGCCCAGGGAGGCCTGGATGGCCTGTCGGACCGGGTCGACGGGGTCGACGGGGCCCTTCGTACGCGGGCCGGTCACCCAGGAGCGGAAGACGCTGGCGAGGTGCAGGCCGAAGTCCTCCGCCTCGGCCTCGTCGGCCTCGTGCGAGCCGTTGCGGGCGGCGACGGTGAGCGCGATCTCCTGCCAGCCGGGGTCGTCCGACAGCGCGCCGGCGGCGGCCGCCGCACCCGCGTAGTGGTGGTGGGAGTGGGAGTGCCCCGCCATCATGTGCCACAACTCGTGTCCGAGAATGACGAGTTGCTGCACCGTCTCGGCGCGCTCCTCGACGATGACGAGGTCGAAGTCGTGGAACTCCATCCACAGACCCGTGACTTCGATCTCGTCGGGGAAGCGCTCGAAGCGGAGCTGGATGGGGCGGTCGTCGCGACGCCGGCTCATCTCCTGGCAGAGGGCTTCGGCCAACTCCCGTACGTCCACGGGCGCGTCGAGTCGCTTCTTCAGCGCGCGGGTGAGTTCGACGGCGAGACCGCGCATCTCGGAGTCGGCCCGGCGGGAGAGCAGTGCGCAGGCGCGCTTCCACACGGTGTGGAAAGGCCTCATCGATCCACCTCCTCGCTCTCGCCGCTCAGCAGACCCTCCAGCATGAGCGCGAGCGCCTCCTGCTTGCGGGGCGTCAGCCGCCGGCCCCGCAGGGCGAGCGTGACGACTCCGTGCTTGAGCGTGAACCTGAGCAGCGGCCCGTCCTCGGCGCCGCCCTCCAGCTCACCGACGACGCGCTGAAGTGCGCCGTTGAGGACGACGGGGGCCGGATCGGTGAAGAACTTCGTGCCCTCCTCGATCCGGAAGAACTCCGCGAGCCGGGTGAGGTCGGGCACGTTCGGCATCTTGTCGCCGTTGAGCAGGCTGCGGGCCCATTTGTCACTGATGCCGAGCCGCCCGGCGACGTCCCGGCACACATCGGCGGGCCGCTTCCCGCTCTCGCCGAGATACGCCTCGTACAGCGCGCGGACGCGTCCCCGGATCCGGTCGTCGACCTTGTCGTCAAGCACCCCCGCGCCGTCGAGGAGCGCCCGGACCTCCTCCTCGGCCAGGGCCGTTCTTCTCGACAACTCCCGTACGTCGAGGAACTCCCCGCGGTCGAGGCCCTTCTCGACGATATGCGCGTCGAGACGCGCGAGTGTCTCGCGAAGAGGAGGCAGCGACGCACTCACCCATGCACTCCCGGCAGTTGACCCGTCAAATTGTCACGCTGTGGGCCGAGACTACGGTCCCCGGCGGGGCCCGCGCCATGCTTTCCGAACGATCGTTCCCGATTCAAGAACGATCGCTCCCGCTCCCCACCTCCCGGGCCCCACGACAGTGCACGATCTCCTTCCTGTCGATCTCAGAGACGGACGCCCACGCCGCTACGGACCCCGCCACTCTCCCCCCGCTCGTCCGGCGGGCGGTGCGCGGGAGCGGATCGGTGACGGGTACGGGGTGCGGGGTGGGGCTCGCGTGGTCGGCGTCCGGGGCGCGGGAGGGCGTACGGCTGTTCAGCGTGGAGCGCGACGCCGAGCGGGCCCGGGTCGCGGCCGAGGTCTTCGCCGACCGGCCCGAGGTCGAGGTGATCCACGGCGACTGGCGGCGGATCGAGGAGCACGGCCCGTACGACCTGCTGGTCCTGGACGGCGGCGGCACCGGCAAGACGCCTGGCGACGACCCGGCCGACCCCGCCCGCCTCCTGACTCCGGGCGGCACGGTGGTGGTCGACGACTTCACCCCGGCCACCGGATGGCCGCCCCTGCACGAAGGCGCCCCCGACCGGGCCCGGCTGCACTGGCTGGAACACCTCGCCCTGCACACGATCGAACTCCGCCTCGCCGAGGACCTCGCCACGCTCGTGGGCACGCGGCGACGGCTCGCCTCGACCGGGTCGAGGGCGTCATCGGGGTGAGCGCGGCGGCGGGTTTCCCTCGCGCTGGTGTAGGAACGGTGGTGACTGTCACCGGCAACACGTCCTCCAGCAGGTCCCTACGGCAAGGAGTACCCCGCGTGTCCTCCCTCTTCCCCGCCCTGGTCAGCGGTTCGACCGCACCGCGGCCCGCCCTGCGTTTCGGCGACCGGTCCCTGACGTACGCGGAGCTCGCCGCCTCGGCGGGTGCGCTGGCCGCGCGGCTCGACGGCCGGGAGAGGGTCGCCGTGTGGGCGACGCCGTCCCTGGAGACCGCCGTCGGGGTCGTCGCCGCGCTGCTCGCCGGGGTGCCCGCCGTGCCGCTCAACCCCAAGTCGGGGGAGGGTGAACTGGGGCACATTCTGGGCGACAGCGCGCCGTCGCTGGTGCTGGCGGAGCCGGGCGTCGAACTCCCCTCGCCCGTGGGCGACTTGGAGCGCGTCGACGTCCAGGTGGGTGCGGCCGGTCAGGACACCCCCGCACGCCCCGGCACCGAACCGGACGACCCCGCCGCCCCCGCCCTCGTCGTCTATACCTCCGGCACCACCGGCCCGCCCAAGGGTGCCGTCATCCCGCGACGCGCCATCGCCTCGACTCTGGACGCGCTGGCCGACGCCTGGCAGTGGACCGGCGACGACGTGCTCGTGCACGGGCTGCCGCTCTTCCATGTGCACGGGCTGATCCTGGGCATCCTCGGCCCGCTGCGGCGCGGCGCGGCGGTGCGGCATCTGGGCAGGTTCAGCGCGGAGGGCGTGACGCGGGAGCTGGGCACGGGCGCGACGATGCTGTTCGGGGTGCCGACGATGTACCACCGGCTCGCCGAGGCGCTGGTCGAGGACACCGAACTGGCGAAGGCGCTCGGCGGGGCGCGGCTGCTCGTGTCCGGTTCCGCCGCGCTGCCGGTGCACGACCACGAGCGGATCACGGCCGCGACCGGACGCCGGGTCGTCGAGCGGTACGGCATGACCGAAACCCTCATGAACACCAGCGTGCGGGTGGACGGGGAACCCAGGCCCGGCACCGTCGGAGTGCCGTTGCCCGGCGTCGACGTGCGGCTCGTCGAGGAGGACGGGACGACGATCGCCTCGTACGACGCCGACGGCACTCCCACCGGCACGTATGACGGCGAGACCGTCGGCGAGATCCAGGTCCGGGGGCCGAACCTCTTCACCGAGTACCTGAACCGGCCCGACGCGACCGCCGCCGCGTTCACCGAGGACGGCTGGTTCCGCACCGGCGACATGGCGGTCGTCGACCCCGACGGCTCGGTACGCATCGTCGGCCGCAAGGCCACCGACCTGATCAAGAGCGGCGGCTACAAGATCGGCGCCGGGGAGATCGAGAACGCGCTGCTTGAGCATCCGGCCGTGCGCGAGGCCGCCGTCACCGGTGAGCCCGACGAGGACCTGGGCGAGCGGATCGTGGCCTGGATCGTCCCCGCCGATCCGGAAGCCCCGCCCGCCGCCGAGGAGTTGGCCGACCACGTGGCCCGACGGCTCGCCCCGCACAAACGCCCGCGGACCGTGCGCTTCCTCACGTCGCTGCCGCGCAACGACATGGGCAAGATTCTCAAGCGAGCCCTCCCCGACGCCGTCGCAAAGGCCCCGAAGCATGACTGAGCGTTTCTCCGCCCGCGAGGCCATCGCCCTGGCCGGCGATGACTTTCGTGAACTGCCCGTACCCATGCGGGTGTTCAAGCCGGATGGTCCCTTGTCCTGGCAGGGGTACGACGACTCGCGCCGCCGCGCCGTCACCCGTACCGGCGAGGACGAGTCCGTCGTCTGCGGCACCGCGGTCATCGGTGGCACCCGCGCCGTACTGATCGCCTTCGAGTTCGGCTACCTCGGCGGCTCGCTCGGCGAACGCACCGGCGACCGCGTCGAGGCGGCCTACACCCACGCCCGTGAGCACCGCCTGCCGGTCGTCTCGCTCGTCGCGACGGGTGGCAGCCGGATGCAGGAGGGCATGCTCGCGCTCACCCAGCTCCAGCGCGTGGCACGGCAGTCGGCGCTCACCCGGGAGGCGGGGCTGCCGCAGATCGCCGTGCTGCGGGATCCGACGACGGGTGGTGGTTGGGCGACGCTGGGTGCGGGCGCCGACGTGACCCTGGCGCTGCCCGGCTCCCAGGTCGGCTTCGCCGGCTCCCGGGTCCGCCCGGCCGACGCGGACCCGGCGGCGTACACGGCCGAGGCCCAGGTGGCGGCGGGCGCGGTGGACGCCGTCGTACGGGAGGAGGAGCTGCGGGAGACGCTGGCGCTGTGGCTGGCCCTGCTGACCGCACCCGCGGCCGAAGCCGGGGGCGAGGTCGAGCCCGAGCCAAAGTCCGAGCCCGACTCAAAGTCCAAGCCCGACTCACAGTCCAAGTCCGACTCACAGTCCAAGTCCGACTCACAGTCCAAGTCCGACTCACAGTCCAAGTCCAAGTCCGAGCCCGAGGTCGAGGTCGAGCCCGTCCCTCCGCCGGCCGCCCTCGGCGCCCCCGGCCTCCCCGCCACCGGCTGGGACGCCGTCCGGCACGCCCGCTCCCCCGAACGCCCCCGGGCCGCCGCCTACCTGGACGCCTACTTCTCGCGCCGCGCCGCGATCAGCGGCGACCGTTGCGGCGGCAGCGACGACGGCATGCTGTGCGGGTTCGGCTCCGGACCCGCGGGGCGGACCGTGGCATACGCCGCCCAGTGCGGGACCGCGACCCGCCCCGCCGGATACCGCACCGCCGCCCGGCTGATCCGGCTCGCCGGCCGGCTCGGCGTCCCCGTACTGACGCTGGTGGACACCCCGGGCGCCGCCAACGACGCTCAGGCCGAGCGGCAGGGCGCGGGCTCGGCGATCGCGGACCTGTTCGCCGCGGTGGCCACCGCCCGTACGCCCGTCACCACGCTGGTGATCGGCGAGGGCGGCTCGGGCGGCGCGCTCGCGCTGGCCGCGCCCGGCAACACCTGGGCCACGCCGGACAGTTACTTCTCCGTCATCGCGCCGGAGCTCGCGGCCGCGATCCTCAAGCGCCCGGCGAGCGAGGTGCACGCCACGGCGGACCAACTCCGCATCCGGCCGCAGGACTTGGTGGAACTGGGCGTGGTCCGGGGCATCGTGGAGCCCGCGGGACGCTGAGCGTGCCCGTCGTGGAGTTCGCGGGATGCCGAGCGTGCCACCCAGCGCACTGAACCGAAGTGAAGCGGCGGTGCCGGCTCCCCCCTCCCAAGGGGAACCGGCGCCGCCCGTTCAGAAGGGACGGAGGCGGGCTACCGCACCCCCACCGCCCGCATGACCTCCTGGCTCACCGAGCCGCCCCGTGACGCCCTTCCCGGTGAGCCCGGCCTCCCAGGCCTGCGGCGTGCCGATCTGGGCGTTGCTCTCGGCCAGGTCGGCGTGCACGCGCCCGTCGAGCCAGACCTTGTCGAGCGTCCCGCCCCGCCGGGTGAGGGACTGCCAGAAGGTGCGCCCCTTGTCGGCGGCGACGGCGGCACCCCGGATACTGGGCAGCGCGCGCTTCTGCTCGGCCCCGCGCAAAGCAGCAGCGCGCGCCCCCTTCCCGTACGTCACGATCAGCGGCAGCTCGGCCGCCTTCCCGTCGGTGAGCCCCTGCCGTATCAGCTCGCTCACGTCGAACAGCCGCCGGTCGAGGGTGCCCGCCCGCAGATAGGGCAGCGCCTCGTCCGGTACGACGGTCACGGCGCCGTTCGTCACCTGCGTGCGGACCGCCCCCGTGGCCTCCCGGGGCCGCTCGACCGTGACCGTCTTCTTTCCGGCGCCGAGGTCGGTGACGGTCACCTTGTCGCCGGTGACGAGAGTGACGGTGTGGGTGACGGAGGCGGTGCGCGTCGGGGCTGGGGCGGCTGCCTCGGCCGCGCCCGCCCGCCCTGTGGGCAGCACGGCGAGCACGAGCCCGGCGGACAGCCGAGCCGCCCCCCGTCTGACTGGTCCTCTGGTCATCGACGACCTCTCCTCGTCGGCACATGGTGGCTCCGGTGCTGCGAAGAGTTTCGGGGGGCCGGTGGTGCGCGGGAGTTGACGGAACCTGGCGAGAAACTGCCCTGCCGGGTTTCCGCCAGGGCGCCGAGCCCACCCGTCCGGACAAGACCATCCATCCAGCACCCGGACAGGACCACCCAACCAGCGGCACCCCGCCCGGCCCCCCACAAAAGGCGCCTGGTCCGGCGCCCGTCCACGATGCGATTAAGGACCGCCATCCGGCGGAGCCCGCACGGTCTGCTCTCGGGAGGACCTGTCATGACCGCCAGTCTCGAGCGATTGCGCCGCTGCCACTTCGCCGTCGACCTGGGCGCGGCCCGGACCCGGGTGTATGTGAAGGGCGCGGGGCTGGTCGTCGACCAGCCGAGTGTCGCCGCGATCAACACCAGGACCGGCGCGCTGCTCGCGGTCGGCGAGTTCGCGGAGAAGATGACGGGCCGCACCCCCGACTACATCCGGGTCATGCGGCCGGTGTCCGGCGGCACGGTCGTCGACATCGAGATGGCCCAGCGCATGCTGCGCCAGTTGCTCGGCGACAAGGTCCGCCGCTCCCTGCGCCGCAAGCCCCGGCTGCGTGCCGCGGCCTGCACCCCGCACGACGCGGACCCGCTGGCGCAGCGCGCCGCGATCGAGACGCTGGTCGGCCTTGGGGCACGGCGGGTCGAACTGGTCGACACGCTGATCGCCGCCGCCGTCGGATGCGGGCTGCCCGTCGAACAGCCGGAAGCCACCATGATCATGGTGTGCGGAGCGGCCACCACCCAGGTCGCCGTGCTGTCCCTGGGGTCCATCGTGACCGCCGAGCGCATTCCGGTGGGCGGCGAGGCCGTCGACCGCGCGATCGTGCAGCACCTGCGCCACCAGCACGAGCTGATGCTTCCTTCGCAGTCGGTACGGCCCCTGCAGCTCGCCCTCTCCGGGAACGGCCTCACCCCGCACGGCCCGACGTCCACGGAGATCCACGGGCGGGACGTGGCGACCGGCCTCGCCCGTTCCGTACAGGTCGACACCGCCGCCGTACGCGACGCCATCCAGACCCCGCTGACCGCCGTACTGGACGGGATCGGGAAGGTGCTGCGGGCCTGCCCGCCCGACCTGGTGGCCGACCTCGCCGACCGCGGCATCATGATGGTCGGCGGCAGCGCGCTGCTGCCGGGCCTGGACCAGATGCTGCGGCAGGCGACGGGCATGCCGGTGCACATCGCCGAGCGTCCCGACGTGTGCGCGGTGCAGGGCCTGGGCTACATGCTGGAGGGCAAGATCGAGCCGCTGATCCTGAACCCGCTGGCGCTCTGACGGCCGGACCCCGGAAAGTCCCCGGTATGCACGATCCGGTCCCCCGCCTGCCGTCGCTCCTGGAAGCCGTCCTCAGCGTCGGCACCGACCTCGAACTGCGGGCCACGCTCCAGCACATCGTGGACGCCGCCGCCGAGCTCACGGACGCCCGGTACGCGGCGCTGGACATGACCGATCCGGCACGGGACGGGCTCAAGGAGATCCGTACGGCAAAACGCCCCGATCTCGCCGGTCCTCCCCGGCCGCCCGAGCCGCCCGACCTGTCCGAGCCGTCGGAGCCGTCGGAGCTGGTCGTGCCGATCCACGTCGACGACGAGGTGTTCGGCGACCTGCGCCTCACCGGGAAGCGCGACGCCCCGTTCACGGACGAGGACGAGCAACTCGTACGGGTCCTGGCGGCCCAGGCCGGCATCGCGATCGGCAACGCCCGGCTGTACGAGACGGCGCGACAGCGCGAGCGCTGGATCGAGGGCGCGGCGGCCGTCACCACCGCGCTGCTCAGCGGCGAGAGCGCCGCCGACGCGCTGATGACGGTCGCCGAACGGGCCCGGCGTCTCGCCAAGGCCGAGGCCGGCGTCATCCTGCGGCCCACCGAGGACGGCGGCATGGAGGTCGTGACCGCCTCCACGCTCGACGGCCCCTCCGACATCGTCGGCGCCATGATCGAGCCGGGCAGCCCCGTCCTCGAACAACTCCTCGGCGGCGAACCGGTGTTCATCGACGCCTCGGCGACCGACCCGCGGATGACCACGCATGTACGGCACCGGTTCGGGCCGAGCATGATGCTGCCGCTCCAGGCGGGCGGCCGTCTCCTCGGCACGCTCGCCCTCCCCCGCCGGCGCGGCGGCCGTCCGTACACCGCGGTGGAGCGGCTGCTCGCCACCCAGTTCGCCTCACAGGCCGCGCTGGCGCTGGTCCACGCCGAGGCCCAGCACAGCAGGGAGCGGCTCGCGGTCTACGAGGACCGCGACCGGATCGCCCGCGACCTGCACGACCTCGTCGTCCAACGGCTGTTCGCGACCGGCATGATGCTGGAATCCACGCAGCGCAGGAGCGTCGGTGCGGACGACGACGCGCACGCGATCCTCGGCCGTGCCGTCGACGAACTCCAGTCCACCGTCCAGGACGTCCGCACGGCGATCTTCGCGCTCCAGCAGCCGCCGGCCGACGCCCCCACCACCTTCCGTGGCAAGGTCCTGCGGGAGGCGGCGGGCGCGGCCGCGGTGCTGGGTTTCCAGCCGTCCACCCGGTTCACCGGCGCGGTGGAGAACCTTCTCGTGGAGCCCGTCGCCGGCCGGCTGCTCACCGCGCTGCGCCGCGCCCTGGCCGCCGCCTGCCGCCGCGCCGGTGTCTCCCGCGTCGAGATCACGGTCGACGCGTCGGCGCCCCTCCCCGACGGACGCCCCGGGGTCCACCTGACGGTCTTCGACGACGGCGACACGGGCAACGGCCGTGCGGAGGGCGGCGGCTCGGAGGGCGGCGGCCCGGGTACGACGGTCACCTGGCGGTCGCCCCTGTGAGCCCCTGTGAGTCCCTGTGAGCCACGCCCACAACCCACTTGACGTCCCCTCAGGTCCTCCGTAGCGTCGCAGCCCGTACGTCCACATGACCGATATTCACATCCGAGGACGGGATGGCCATGGCTCAGCGACGTGTGGTGGTGTCCGGCGGCGGTACCGGGATCGGCCTGGCGACGGCGGAGGCGTTCGCCGCGGACGGGGACCGGGTGGTGCTCCTGGGCCGCCGCGAGGACGTCCTGCGCAAGGCGGCCGACACCCTGAACGGCCAGTACGGCGAGTCAACGGCGAGCTGGTGCGCGGCGGACCTCGCCGACCCCGAACAGGTCGGCCGGGCAAGGGAGTTCATCACGGCGGACGAGACCCCGGTGGACGTGCTGGTGGCCAACGCGGGCGGCAACGCGGCCCGCGAACCCGACGGCACGCTCGCCTCCATCGCGGACAGCTACCGCGACAACTTCGACGCCAACGTACTGACCGCGGTCCTGCTCACCGAGGCCCTGCTCCCCCACATGCGCCGCCCCGGCGGCCGTATCGTGCAGCTCTCCTCCATCGCCTCGCTGCGCGGGCCCGGCTCGTACGGCGGCTCCAAGGCCTGGGTCAACACGTACACCTACGCCCTCGCGCAGCGCGTCGGCCCCGAGGGCATCACCGTGAACGCGGTCGCCCCCGGTTTCGTCGGCGACACCGAGTTCTTCGGCGCCCGCGCGACACCGGAGTTCGTCGCCTCCCGGGTCGGCCAGACCCTGACCGGCAAGCCGGGTCACCCCTCCGAGATCGCCGCCGCCGTCCGGTACGTGGCGTCACCCGAGGCGGCCTACCTGACGGGGCAACTGCTGCACATCAACGGGGGTGCGGCGCTGGGCCGTTAGGGCCGGCCTTCTGGATCAGGCCCGGGACGCCTGGACGGGCGGGCGCGGTGTCACGGTCACCTCCGGGATGGTGCCGCCGCAGCGCAGTACGACGTCGAGGACACGGAGGAACTCGTCCACGTCGAGCAGGGAACCCGTCAGATAGCCGCGCTGCCGCCAGACCGGGTAGACCTGCGCCGCGTACTCCCGGTCCCAGCCGTCGTTGAACCCGGTCCTGGAGTCCCCTTCCCCGCCCGCGCAGTCCCCGACCACGAACCGGGTGAAGCCCACGCTCGGGTGTTCGACGCGGAAGGCCTCGACGAGCTTCTCCAGGGCCGCCTTGCTCACGTGATAGGCGGCGAACCCGGGCCAGGACGGCGTGAGCGAGCCGCCGACGGAGGACAGGTAGGCGGCGACCCCGCCCGACTTCGTCAGATGCGGGAGCGCGGCGCTCGTGACCAGCGCCGCGCCGATCACATTGGTGTCCATGGCGCGGCGCCAGGCGTCGGCGTCGAGTTTCTCGACCGGGGCGAGGGGGCCGATGCCGGTGGCGTAGACGAGGGCGTCGATGCCCCCCAGCCCGGCGGCGGCCTCCTCGATCGCCGCCCGGCAGGACGACTCGTCGGTCACGTCACAGGCGACGGCGAGCGCGTCCGGGCCCGCCTCCTTCGCCGCGTCGACCAGCCGGTCGCGCCGGCGTGCCAGCAGGGCGACCTGGTCGCCGCGGCGCCCCAGGTCGACCCCTATGCACCGGCCCAGTCCACTCGACGCCCCGACTACGACAGCCTTCATGCCAGAACCTCATTCTCAGTATCCGACAATCCCCTTCCGCCGCTTCTATCACGAGTCGGGGCCGATGGGCAGACCCCCCGCGACACCTCTCTACGCACTCGCGCGCAGATACCCCGAGTTCGCCACCTGGCCGAGGAACGTCAGCCGCGTGTCGGTCGCCATGTGCTTGTCGAAGGCCTCCTTGATACCGGGCCACTTGGGGTGCCCGAAGTCGTCGAGTACGACGATCCCGCCGGGTGCGACGATCCGCTCGGCCCACTCCAGGTCCGCGGCGACACCGGAGGCGGAGTGGTCCCCGTCGACGATGATCACCCCGTAGGAACGGTCGGAGACCAGGGCGCGCACCTCGGGGTCCTCGGAGAAGCCCTGCTGAACGCGGGCCGCCGCACCGGCCGCGCCGACCAGGGCCAGATTGGCGCGCACCGCGGCGCCACGCACGGGAGTGCCCGTCGGGTCGGCCCCCTCGGTGGTGCCGGGCTGCAACTGGAGGCCCGCGAGCGGGTCGACGATCGTCAGACGCGGGTCGCGTCCCGCGCGCTCCATCATCCGGATCAGGGCCGCGCCGAACATCCCGTACAGGGTGCCGATTTCGAGGATCTCGTCGTTCGGCGGGTCGAGCAGCGGGACGGCGGAGAGCTTGCCGCAGATGTTCATGGTGCCGCCGGCGATCCGGCCGACCCCGAGCGCCTCCAGAGCGATGAGCAGCCGGAACGCCTGGGCGATGTTCCGCTCAGCACCACCCCTGTCCCCGCTCACCTGCGCCAACTCCTCGATGGCGCGGTCGAGATGGACCTGGGCCGGCATGCGCGACACGCCGCGCCCCGTCCCGTCGATCAGCAGTTCGAGGGGGCGCTGACGATTGCGCAGTGTCGCCAGCTCGCGCTGGAGTCCGCCTTCGGATCCGTCCCCGAGGGAGCGGCGGATCTGGCGTTCGATGCGCTGATCGATGAGGTCGGCGATCGGACGCAGGACGCGCCTGGCGGTCTTGGTGGTGAGGAACGCTCGCATGGCTCTTTGACCCTCGCAGGTATAGGAGAAGTGCTGCGTACACGGGGGGACAGAAGGTGCGCACACCCTGATGACGACCGGCTGCGCAGTGGGGACCCAACGCCCAAAGGACGGTAAAGCGTAAACGTCCCACAGATAAATCACAGCGAACACCGGCCCCCCAAAGGGGAACGTGTGAATGATGCTTGGGCCACGGGAGGGTTACGTGCGTCGATGCGCGGCGCGCCGGCAGCTGAATGACGGGTCAGGAGGGAGAGAGGATCACGGAGCGGGGTCGGGCCGCGACACCCCGCGCCCGGTGGATCTTCCTCGCACCGTGAAACTCTCCCCTGTCGCCCGCCTCCCCCTCATCCATCTCCCTCATCGATCGCCCCCGACTCCACGAGGACCGAGGCCGACGCCACGGTTCTGCGCCACTGGACCGCCGACAAGGACCGCTTCGACCTCCCCCTGGAGGAGGTCCTCACCCACCTCCACACACCCGACGACCTGGACTGACGTCCAGTTCCGTCACTTCACCACCGCTCCCCCTCTCACCTTGGTGCCGGGAATCCACCGCAGGACCCCAACGACGTTACGTGCGGGAAACCTTGACGATCACTGTCCCGGGTGCCACGATTCCGGCGCCGCCATGTTTACGTAAACATCGCCACCGACCCAGCCCCGGCCATGAGATCAGGCCTCGCCGTGCCGGCCGATGTTTACGTAAACATAGCGTTCCGGTCGGTGGATCAGGGAGGAGCGGACGGATGGGTTCAGCGCCGCAGGCGAGGGTTCACGGCGTCTGGAGACCGTCGAGGTCGAGACGGCGCAAGAACCGCGCCTCGCACCTGCCTTGAGCACGCCGAGACCCACCCGCGCGGGCGACAGGACCGCCCCGCGCTCCCCCGCACCCTTCCCCACACCGGTGAAGCGCCACCGGCGAAGCACCACCGCACCACCGCTACAGCACCGGTCGTCACCGGGCCCACGACGGCGAGCCGACGCCCCCGCGTCCCGTCCGGCCCGGCGAACCTTCCGACGGCCGCCCAGCCCCGCGCAGGCTCCGCCGGGCGCTGAGCCGCAGTCATCTGAAAGGGCAAGTCGATGCGCAACACCCCCGCCAGAACCCGCCTCACGCCCCGCCTGCGCGCCGCCTTCGTGGCGCTCCTGATCGCCGGCACCAGTGGCACGGCCATCGCCGCGACCAGCGGCACGGCCGTCGCCGGCGGCCCCGTCCACGCCGCGCCGGGCAAGGACACGACCCAGTTCAAGGGCGTGAACTGGGCCGACCCGCGTGACAACTTCGCCGACGACCCCGTCGTACTGTCCGGCCTGTCGACCTCCGACAGCTACGCCCGGACCTACGCCAAGGCGAGCCGGATCATCTCGGCGTTCCGCGCGAACCTCGGCGCCAACACCGTCCGGCTGCCCATCAACCCGTACACGGTCAACGGCTCTTACTGGAAGTCCTACCGCGGGGTCATCGACGCCGCGTCGGACAAGGGCTTCAAGGTCATCGTCTCCTACTGGGAGGGCACGGGCGCCCGCAAGGACGGGTTCATCGACGACCCCGCCACCTTCTGGCCCATGTGGAACACGGTGGTCAAGACCTACAGGAACGACAAGCAGGTCTACTTCGAGCCGATGAACGAGCCCCACGGCTACACCGACACCGAGTGGGCCGACATCGCCGCGAAGTGGCTGGCCACCTACCCCTCCGTCCCGCGCGACCGGGTGTTCGTCAGCGGCGCCGGCTACAACGACCACGTCACCTCCGTCTGCGCCGACCCGCGCCTGAAGGGCACCTACCTCTCCCTGCACCACTACGGGTTCTGGAAGGACTACGCCACCTATGACCAGTGGGTGTCCGACCTCAAGGAGCGCATCGGTGACTGCGCGGGCCGTACCGTCGCCGACGAGTTCGGCGCCCCGATGACCACCGGCCTCGACTACAACAAGCCGGACGCCTCCAACAACTACGTCAACTACGTCCAGGCCGTCACCGACACCTTCCGCCAGCTGAAGATGGGCTCCGTCTACTGGCCCGGCCTGCGCACCGACGACACGTACTCGCTGCAGACCCTCACCGGCGACCCCGCCCGCCCGTGGCTCGCGACCACCAACCAGTCCGGCGCCGACCGCCTCGCCTGGGCCTGGGGCCGCGGGAAGCCCGTCCAGCCCTGACCCGGCGGGCTCGAACCGACCCCGCACCAGGCGACGGCCACTCCCCGTCCGCCCCTCCGAACGAATACATAGCGCGCGAAACGCACGGCTGCGGCCCCCGGATCAGCTCCGGGGGCCGCAGCCTTGTCGCCGGCAAACCACGAGTGCGCAAACGGCATCGTTCCGCGGGCCCGGGCTGCGGCCCCGGATCAGGGCGAACCCGCGCACCACTTCCCTGGACGCGACCCAGCGCAACTCTCTGTTGAATCCTGTCCGGACCATTGTCCGACTACGTGAGTTCCTGTAGCACTGTGCGCGGAGCTGTTCCCCCGTCACTCTGACACCGGGAGAGCGCATGTCCCAGTCCGTACGGAGCCGTGCACCCAGACTGGGCCGCGCGCTCCTCACCGCACTCGTGCTGCTGCTGTCCGCCACGGCGAGGGCCGGGGCAGACGGTGTCGGCGCCGACGACACCGCCACCACCGTCACCGTGGACGACTCCGTCCAGGGAAGCGGGCGGGACCAGTTCGACTACCACGGCTCCGGCTGGGGTCACGCGAGTGGCGAAGGCGCGCCCGCCCTTCCCTATGAGGGCACCAACAGCTGGACCGAGCACGCCGGCGACTCGGTCGACTTCACCTTCACCGGCACCCGGCTCACCTTCCGCGCGGTCACCGACCCCGGCCATGGCATCGCCGCCGTCTCCGTCGACGGCGGCACCCCCGTCGACATCGACCTCTACAACACGACCCGCACCGGCGACGTCTCCCTGTGGACCAGTCCCACGCTGCCCGATGGCCCGCACACCTTCACGCTCACATCGACCGGGCGGAGGAACGAGGCTTCCAGTGGCACCGCGGTGACCGTCGACCGCATCGACTTCGTCGGCGAGGCACCCGTGCCCGGAAGGACCGACATCACGGTGGACGGCTCCGGCACCGGTCGCACCTTCGACGGCATCGGTGCCATCAGCGGCGGTGGAGGCAACTCACGGCTGCTCATCAACTATCCCGAGCCGCAGCGCAGTCAGATCCTGGACTATCTCTTCAAACCGGGCTACGGCGCCGCCCTGCACCTGCTCAAGGTGGAGATCGGCGGCGACACCAACTCCACCGACGGGGCCGAGCCCAGCATCGAACACACCAAGGGGACCGTCCACTGCGACAGCGGCTACGAGTGGTGGCTGATGGAGCAGGCCAAGAAGCGCAACCCGCACCTCAAGCTCTACGGTCTCGCCTGGGGCGCTCCCGGCTGGATCGGCAACACGGGCAACTCCCCGGGCGGCGGCCACTTCTGGTCCCAGGACATGATCGACTACCTGACCGCCTGGCTGGGCTGCGCCCGGCAGCACGGCCTGGACATCGACTACCTGGGCGGCTGGAACGAGCGCGGCTACGACACCGCCTGGTACGAGAAGCTGCACGCGGCGCTCGCCGCCCGGAATCTCCCGGTGAAGATCGTCGCGGCCGACTCGGGCCTGGACGTCGCGGACGACATCGTCTCCGACCCGGAGTTCGCCAAGTCCGTCGACGTCGTCGGCGTCCACTACCCCTGCGAGGGCGGCGACGGCGGCACCGCGAACAGTTGCCAGAGCTCGGCCAACGCCCAGGCCACCGGCAAGCCCCTGTGGGCCAGCGAGAACGGCTCCCTGGACGAGAACACCGGCGCCGGCGCCCTGATCCGCTCCATCACCCGCGGCTACCTCGACGGCAAGTACACCGCCTACCTCAACTGGCCCCTGCTGGCGGCGATCTACCCCAACCTGCCCTACGACACGGTCGGCCTGGCGGTGGCGAACCAGCCGTGGTCCGGGGCGTACGACATCGGCACCAGCCTCTGGACAACAGCCCAGGTCACCCAGGTCACGCAGCCGGGGTGGAAGTTCGTCGACAAGGCAAGCGGCTACCTCGGCGGGGACCGGACGGGTGGCAGCTACGTCACGCTGAAGTCGCCGGACGACTCGGCGTACAGCACCATCCTGGAAACCTCCACCGCGAGCAGCGCCCAGACCGCCGACTTCACCGTCAGCGGCGGACTGCCGACCGGCACGGTCCACGTCTGGGCCACCGACCTCAAGTCCGGCAGCACCTCCGGCGGCTTCGTGCACACCGCTGACGTCATCCCCGAGGGCGGGCACTTCTCCGTCACCCTCCAGCCCGGTTACGTCTACTCCCTGACCACCACCACCGGCCAGGGCAGGGGCAGCGCCGTCAGCCCACCGCAGGGCCACCTCGCGCTCCCCTACAACGACTCCTTCGAGCGGAACACCCCCGGGCGGGAGGCGAAGTACCTCTCCGACATGCAGGGCTCCTTCGAGACCGCGCGATGCGGGGGCGGACGACCGGGGCGGTGCGTCCGGCAGATGGCCGCGCAGCAGCCCATCGAGTGGCAGGACGACAGCGACGCGTTCGCCCTCCTCGGCGACACCGGCTGGAAGAACTACACGGTCGGTTCGGACGTCTACCTGGACAAGCCCGGCACGGTCGAACTCATCGGCCGTGCGGGCGAACAGCAGCGGCCGCAGTCCCACCAGGCGGGCTACTTCCTGCGGGTCGGCGACACCGGCACATGGTCGGTGGTCAAGAGCGACACCGGCGGCCGGCTGACCACACTCGCCGACGGCACCACCCGAGCGCTCGGCACCCATCGCTGGCACAGACTCGGCCTGAGCTTCAGCGGCACCACGATCACCGCGAGCGTCGACGGCAGGCCGCTCGGCGCGGTGGACGACTCCACGTACGCCTCCGGGCAGGTCGGCATCGGCGTGGTCGGCTACCGGACCGACGAGTTCGACAACCTCAGCGTCACCCCCGTACGGCACCCGGCCGAGCCCCCGGCCACACTCGCCGCGGACCTGCCGCCGACAGTCCACCGGGGTGAGTCGGCGACCCTCAGGACCACCTTCACCGTCCCGGCGCCGGACGACGCGGCCACCGACCTCACCCTGCGACCCGGCGCCCCGGCCGGCTGGACGGTCACCGCCACCACACCGACCACCTTCTCGAAGGTCTCACCGGGCCACTCCGTCACGGCGAGCTGGACCGTCACCGCCCCCACGGCGTCCGACACCCCCGTGTCCGTCACCTTCTCGCCGCTCGCCACCTACGCCCGCGGCGGCGTGCGGCACTGGACGTACGGCGCCGCGAAGACCGAGGTACCTATCCCGCCGCCCACCGGAAACCCGTACCTCAGCGACCTCTCCTTCGTCTCCAGCGACAACGGCTGGGGTCCCGTGGAACGGGACACCTCCAACGGCGAGCAGGCGGCGGGCGACGGACAGCCGATCACGATCCGCGGCACTGCCCACGACAAGGGGCTCGGCACCCACGCCGACAGCGACGTGGCGTTCTTCCTCGGCGGCGCCTGCAGCCGGTTCACCGCCACCGTCGGTATGGACGACGAGGTCGCCCCGTACGGCTCGGCCACCTTCTCCGTGACCGCGGACGGCCGGACGCTGACCACGACCCCCGTCCTCACGGGCACTTCACAGCCCCTGCCCTTGGACATCGACGTGTCCGGTGCCCAGCAGTTGCGCCTCGTGGTCTCGGACGGCGGTGACGGCAACGCCCACGACCACGCGGACTGGGCCGACGCCCGACTCGATTGCGCGGGGCCCGATCGGGCCGCTCCCGGCTCGAACTGACGTCACACCAGGGAACGGCGATTCCCCGGCCGTTCCCCCGGACGAGTGCAAAGAACGCGAAACGCACAACTGCGGCCCCCGGATCAGCTCCTAGGGCCGCAACCTTGTTGCTGGCAAACCACGAGTGCGCACGCGGCATCGTTTCTTCACGCGTAGCGCGGAGTGGGGCGGGTGGGACTCGAACCCACGGCCGACGGATTATGAGTCCGCTGCTCTAACCGGCTGAGCTACCGCCCCTTACGGCGCGTCGCGCACATTTGTGCGCGCCGTCTGCCGCAGCATAGCCGCTCATACGATCTCCTGCTTCGGATGGTCGGCAACGCATGACCATGAGGACTTCGGCGTGGCCTGCGCGGTTCCGCCGGACATGAAAAAGGACCCCTGAGGGGTCCTCTTCCGTTGCTCTCCCGACTGGACTCGAACCAGTAACCTGCCGGTTAACAGCCGGCTGCTCTGCCAATTGAGCTACAGGAGACCGAGCTCCCCCGACTGGACTCGAACCAGTAACCTGCCGGTTAACAGCCGGCTGCTCTGCCAATTGAGCTACGGAGGATTGCCTCGTTGCATCGAACGCACCTACCTGGGTATTCGCCAGGGGGCGTGCGCTCGCTGCGACACATACATTAGCGCAAGCAGGGGGGTGCTCCGCCAATCGGTTCCCCCCGCACCGATGCCGACGCAAGGGAAGGGTGGCCGCCATGCGCTACCGGCTCACATTCGTCGCCGGACTGGCTCTGGGTTACGTGCTCGGCACGCGCGCCGGACGCGAGCGCTACGAGCAGCTGAAGAAGTCCGCGCGCCAGGTCGCGCAGAACCCCGCGGTGCGCAACACCGCCGAGACCGCCGCCCAGCAGGGGCGCGAGATCGCGGGCAAGGCGTTCCACACGGTCGGCGAGAAGGTGGGCGACCACGTCCCCGACTCGGTCACCGCCCGCGTCCGCTCGCTGCGCGAACGCAACACCAACGGCACCCGCGAGGACGACTGGGGCACCAGCAACACGTAGGGCCCCGCGAGAGGCGCGGGGAACCACCCGATCAGCCCCCCACCGGCCGAAAGCCGAACGACTCCCGGCAGGCAGGGCGAGGGATCCCTGACAGGGTGGGCGAACGCGCCACCCCGTCCGACCTGCGCCCCGGCCCGTCGGGCACCCCGTGAGCCGGTCGCTACCGCCCTGCCCGGCGCGCCCATCCCCCGCCGTACGGCAGAATTTCCGCCATGGGGATAGTCGCCGGGTTGGACAGTTCGCCCGATTTCACTCGTATCGTCGTCTGCGACACGGACACGGGAGCCGTGCTCAGGCAGGGATATGCCCCGCATCCGGTGGAAACCACCGAGGGCGGCGGCCGTCCTTCCGACGTCGATCCGCAGGCCTGGCTGCTGTCCCTGGGCGAGGCGGCCGGCGGCGGGCTGCTCGAAGGCGTGCAGGCCATCGGCGTCTCCGCGCAGCAGAACGCGCTCGTACCGCTGGACACGCAGGGCAACACGGTGCGGCCGGCCATGGTCGGCGGTGACAAGCGCGCACAGGTCGCCGCCGCCGATCTCGTCGACGCGCTCGGCGGGCGCGAGGCATGGGCGCAGGCCGTGGGCCACGTACCGCAGGCCGCCCAGCCGGTGACCAAGCTGCGCTGGCTGAACAAGACCGAGCCCGACGCCGCGCTGCGCACCGCCGTGCTGCTGCAGGCGCACGACTGGCTGGTGTGGCAGTTGCTCGGGCGGCCGATGCGGCGGACCACCGACCGGGGCGGGGCCTCCGGGACCGGCTACTGGTCGGCGGCGACCGGCGGCTATCGGCCGGATCTCGTCGAGCTCGCGCTCGGCCACCAGGCCACGCTGCCCGACGTGCTGGGCCCGTCCGAGGCGGCGGGGACGACACCCGAGGGCCTGCTGATCTCCGCGGGCACCGGAGAGACCATGGCGGCGGCCTTCGGGCTCGGCATCGGGCTCGGGGACGCGGTCGTGTCCCTCGGCGCCTCCGGGTCCGTGATGGCCGTACACCCCGAGGCGCTGGTCGACTCCTCCGGCATGATCACCTCACTGGCGGACGCGACCGGCATGCATCTGCCGGTGGTGACCACCCTCAACGCCGTACGGACCCTGCGCGGCGCCGTCGAACTGCTCGGCCTGCCCGACCTGGAGAGCCTGTCCGAGCTGGCGATGAAGTCCACGCCGGGCTCCCACGGGCTGGTCCTGCTGCCGTACTTGGAGGGCGAGCGGACCCCGAACCTGCCGCACACCGCCGGGACGCTCGCGGGACTGCGGCGCGAGTCGATGCGGCCCGAACACCTGGCGCGGGCCGCCTTCGAGGGCATGCTGTGCGGGCTCGCGGACGCGCTCGACGTGCTGCGCGGGCGCGGCGTGGACGTACGGCGGGTGTTCCTGCTCGGGGCGGCCGCCGAGCTGCCGGCCGTGCAGGCCGCGGCGCCCGCGCTGTTCGGCGCGCAGGTCGTCGTCCCCCAGCCGGCGGACTACGCGGCGCTGGGCGCGGCCCGTCAGGCGGCCTGGGCCCTGGGCGTCTCGCAGGGCACGCTCGACCCCCAGCTGCCACCCGTCTGGCAGGGTGCGGTCGCCCATATTCTGGAGCCCGGTGAGGAACTGGCCGTGGGTCAGGCCGTACGGCAGCAGTACGTGTCCGTACGGGAACAGACGCATCCGGGAGCGTTCCGGGCATAGGGGCGTACAGGTGTGCGGAGAGGTGTCCCGGTGGGCGTAGAGGCCGGCATGGACCCTATGACGTACGTCTCAAGGTCCGGTTCCGGTCCGCTCTTGGTCCGCTCTTGGATTAATCGGTTGAGGTAACGCGGGTGGAGTGTCCGACGATAGGGGGTGGTGCACCACCGACCGCACTGCCGTCGACGACTCCGAGAGAAGCCGCGTGCTCATACGACTCCTTCGGACCTACCTCAGTCCGTACAAGAAACCCATAGCTCTCCTCGTGCTCCTGCAGTTCCTGCAGACCTGCGCAACCCTGTACCTGCCGACCCTGAACGCACACATCATTGACAACGGTGTCGTCAAGGGAGACACGGGTTACATCCTGTCCTTCGGTGCCCTGATGATCGGGATCTCGCTGGTCCAGGTCTTCTGCAACATCGGCGCCGTCTACTACGGCGCCCGTACGGCGTCCTCCGTCGGCCGGGACATCCGGGCCGCCGTCTTCGACCGGGTGCAGTCCTTCTCCGCACGCGAGGTGGGCCACTTCGGGGCACCCTCACTGATCACCCGCACCACCAATGACGTCCAGCAGGTGCAGATGCTCGCCCTGATGACGTTCACCCTGCTGGTGTCGGCGCCGATCATGTGTGTGGGCGGCATCGTGCTGGCCCTCGGCCTGGACGTGCCGCTCTCCGCGGTCCTGGTCGCCGTGGTGCCGGTGCTCGGCATCGGAGTGACTCTGATCGTGCGCAGGCTGCGCCCGCTGTTCAGGACCATGCAGGTGCGTCTGGACACCGTGAACCGGGTGCTGCGCGAGCAGATCACCGGCAACCGCGTCATCCGTGCCTTCGTCCGGGACGACTACGAGAAGGACCGCTTCGAGTCCGCCAACGCCCAGCTGACCGAGGTGTCCCTCGGTACCGGCCGGATGCTCGCCCTGATGTTCCCGATGGTCATGACCGTCGTGAACCTCTCGTCGATCGCCGTGGTCTGGTTCGGCGCCCACCGCATCGCCAGCGGCGGCATGCAGATCGGCGACCTGACCGCGTTCCTCGCCTACCTCATGCAGATCGTGATGTCCGTGATGATGGCCACCTTCATGTTCATGATGGTGCCGCGCGCGGAGGTCTGCGCCGAGCGCATCGAAGAGGTCCTGGACACCTCGTCGAGCGTCGTGCCTCCGAGCGCGCCCGTCGTGGAGCTGCGGCGCCACGGCCATCTGGAGATCCGCGGCGCCGGGTTCCGCTACCCGGGTGCCGAGGAGCCCGTCCTGAAGTCCATCGACCTGGTGGCGCGGCCGGGTGAGACGACCGCCGTGATCGGGTCGACGGGCAGCGGCAAGTCGACGCTGCTCGGGCTCGTGCCCCGGCTCTTCGACGCCACCGACGGAGAAGTCCTCGTCGACGGCGTGGACGTGGCGACCGTCGAGCCGAGACTGCTCGCCAGGACGGTCGGACTCGTCCCCCAGAAGCCGTACCTCTTCGCGGGGACGGTCGCCACCAACCTCCGGTACGGCAATCCGGACGCGACCGACGAAGAGCTGTGGCACGCGCTGGAGGTGGCGCAGGCCAAGGGCTTCGTGGAGCGGCTGGAGAACGGTCTAGACTCGCCGATCGCACAGGGCGGCACCAACGTCTCCGGCGGCCAGCGCCAGCGCCTCGCCATCGCCCGCACCCTCGTCCAGCGCCCCGAGATCTACCTCTTCGACGACTCCTTCTCCGCGCTCGACTACGCGACCGACGCGGCGCTGCGCGCGGCGCTCTCCCAGGAGACCGCCGAGGCGACCGTGGTGATCGTCGCCCAGCGGGTGTCGACCATCCGTGACGCCGACCGGATCGTGGTCCTCGACGAGGGCCGGGTGGTGGGCACGGGGCGTCACCACGAGCTCATGGCCGACAACGAGACCTATCGGGAGATCGTGCTCTCCCAGCTGACGGAAGCGGAGGCCGCCTGATGGCCGGGCCCATGGGACGCATGATGGCCGGGGGCGGCCCCGATCAGCGCTCGATGGATTTCAAGGTGTCCGGGAGGAGGCTCCTGGCCCAGTTCAAACCCGAGCGCGTCACCATGTACGGAATGCTGGTCGCCGTCGTCCTGAGCGTGGGGCTCTCGGTGGTCGGACCGAAGATCCTCGGCAAGGCCACCGACCTGGTCTTCGCGGGGATCATCGGGCGGCAGATGCCGGCCGGCGCCACCAAGGCCGAGGTCCTCGCCTCGATGCGTGAGCGCGGCGAGGGCGGCATGGCCGACATGCTCGCCGGGACGGACTTCACCCCCGGCAAGGGCATCGACTTCAGTGCCGTCGGAAACGTACTGCTGCTCGCGCTCTGTACGTTCCTGCTGGCCGGCCTGCTGATGGCGGTGGCGACGCGCCTGGTGAACCGGGCCGTCAACAAGACCGTCTACCACATGCGCGAGGACCTGCAGGCGAAGCTCTCGCGGCTGCCGCTGTCGTACTTCGACAAGCGCCAGCGCGGTGAGGTGCTCAGCCGCGCCACGAACGACATCGACAACATCCAGCAGACCCTGCAGCAGTCGATGGGCCAGCTGGTGAACTCCCTGCTGACCATCATCGGCGTGCTCGCGATGATGTTCTGGGTGTCGTGGCTGCTCGCGCTGGTCGCGCTCGTCACGGTCCCGCTCTCCTTCTTCATCGCCACGCGCATCGGCAAGCGCTCGCAGCCGCACTTCGTGCAGCAGTGGCGCACCACCGGCAAGCTCAACGCCCACATCGAGGAGATGTACACCGGGCACACGCTGGTGAAGGTGTTCGGGCGGCAGGAGGAGTCGGCGGCGCAGTTCGCCGAACAGAACGAGAAGTTGTACGAGGCCGGGTTCAAGGCGCAGTTCAACAGCGGGGTCATGCAGCCGCTGATGATGTTCGTGTCGAACCTGAACTATGTGCTGGTGGCGGTCGTCGGCGGTCTGCGCGTCGCGTCCGGCTCGCTGTCGATCGGCGATGTCCAGGCCTTCATCCAGTACTCCCGCCAGTTCTCGATGCCGCTGACGCAGGTCGCCTCGATGGCGAACCTCGTGCAGTCCGGTGTCGCGTCGGCGGAGCGGATATTCGAACTCCTCGACGCGGAGGAGCAGGAGGCCGACCCGGTGCCGACGGTGCGCCCCGACGAGCTGCGCGGGCGGGTGGCGCTGGAGAACGTGTCCTTCCGCTACGACCCCGAGAAGCCGCTCATCGAGGACCTGTCGCTGAAGGTCGAGCCGGGCCACACGGTGGCGATCGTCGGCCCGACCGGCGCCGGCAAGACCACGCTGGTGAACCTCCTGATGCGGTTCTACGACGTCACCGGCGGCCGGATCACCCTCGACGGGGTCGACATCGCGTCCATGTCCCGGGACGAACTCCGGGCCGGGATCGGGATGGTGCTCCAGGACACCTGGCTGTTCGGCGGCACGATCGCGGAGAACATCGCGTACGGGGCCTCGCGGGAGGTCACACGCGGGGAGATCGAGGAGGCGGCGCGGGCCGCGCACGCGGACCGCTTCATCCGTACGCTCCCGGATGGCTACGACACCGTCATCGACGACGAGGGTACGGGGGTCAGTGCGGGCGAGAAGCAGCTGATCACCATCGCGCGGGCGTTCCTGTCCGACCCGGTGATCCTCGTCCTCGACGAGGCGACCAGTTCCGTCGACACCCGTACGGAGGTGCTGATCCAGAAGGCGATGGCGAAGCTCGCGCACGGGCGGACGTCGTTCGTGATCGCCCACCGGCTCTCCACGATCCGGGACGCGGACACCATCCTCGTGATGGAGAACGGGTCGATCGTCGAGCAGGGTGCGCATGCGGAGCTGTTGGCGGCCGACGGTGCGTACGCGCGCCTCTACAAGGCTCAGTTCGCCCAGGCGGTGGCCGAGGTCGACTAGCGGGTGTGGGTGGGTGGGCGGGTGCGGGGAGGTGATTCCTCGCCCCCGCCGCCCCTACCCGTCCCATCCCTGGGGGCTGCGCCCCCAGACCCCCGCTACTGAGGGGCGCGGGGAACTGCGCGACCAGCCCCCACCGGCCCGCAGCCGGAGGACCACCCCCACGGCTCGGTCAGTCCAGGTAGCCGCGGAGTTGGTCTGCGAAGGCGTGGTCCCTCAGTTTGTTGAGGGTTTTGGACTCGATCTGGCGGATGCGTTCGCGGGTGACGCCGAAGATGCGGCCTATTTCCTCGAGTGTGCGGGGACGGCCGTCGGCGAGCCCGTACCGGAGCTGGACGACCTTGCGTTCACGCTCGCCGAGCGTGGAAAGCACCGCTTCCAGGTGTTCCCGCAGGAGCAGGAACGCGGCGGACTCCACCGGCGACGTCGCGTCACCGTCCTCGATCAGGTCGCCGAGCGCCACGTCGTCCTCCTCCCCCACCGGCGCGTGCAACGACACCGGTTCCTGGGCAAGACGCAGCACCTCACTCACCCGCTCACCGGGAAGGTCGAGGTGCGCGGCGACCTCGTCCGGCGTCGGTTCGTAGCCGCGCTCCTGCAGCATCCGCCGCTGGACCCGCACGACCCGGTTGATCAACTCGACCACATGGACGGGGACCCGGATCGTACGGGCCTGATCGGCCAGCGCCCGCGACATGGCCTGCCGGATCCACCAGGTCGCGTACGTCGAGAACTTGTACCCGCGGGCGTAGTCGAACTTCTCCACCGCCCTGATCAGACCGAGGTTCCCCTCCTGGACCAGGTCGAGCATGGTGAGCCCGCGGCCCACATAGCGTTTCGCGACCGAGACGACCAGGCGCAGGTTCGCCTCGATGAGGCGGCGCTTGGCCATGCGGCCCATGACGACGAGTTTGTCGAGGTCGAGGGCGAGCTGACTGTCCAGGTCGGGGGCGAGGCGGAGCTTCTCCTCGGCGAAGAGTCCGGCCTCGACGCGGCGGGCGAGTTCGACCTCCTCCGCCGCGGTGAGCAGCGGAATGCGCCCGATCTCGCGCAGGTACTGGCGGAACAGGTCCGAGGAGGGGCCTCCGGTGTCCGTACTGCGTCCTCGGGGCAGTTCGACGGGTTCTGGGACCTCGGCCTCGGTTTCGACCTCCACGGGCTCGGCCTCGGCCTCGGCGGCGCCCGCCGCCGGCTCGTCCGGCTCCGTCTCGGGGTGGTGCGCGGCACCCCTCTGCGGGGGCATCGCCGTGACGACGTCGGGCTCGGCGTCCGTATCCGTGTCCGTGAAGTTGTCGGTCTGTGTGAGGGTCTGGGTCTGCACGGGGGCGACCTCCAGGAATGTCGCTGCTGAGGCGTGCGGCAGCGGTACGTCGGGGATGGGGTCGACGGCCTCGCCGCAGTCCATCCCGTAGTCGTTTGGCGGAACCGCGGGAATCGGAAACCCGTCGCGTGCGGGTCGGCCGCGCTCCGAGGACTCAGGCACCGGAACCCAGTGTGGAGTACGACACATCGCCGCCACGAGGGGCGTGCGGTGACTTTTTGCTTCCGGTCCGTGACCCGGTGGTTACCGTGCCGTCCGAGTGCGCAGCTCAGCGCGCGCGAAACCGATTGAAGGGCGTACGGGATTGGCATGTGCGCCGGGCCCATCCGGGCAGGGCGGTCTCAGAGCGCCTCCGCGCCCCGCTCGCGCAGCGCCTGTCCGTACTGCTGGAGCACCCACAACTCGTTCTGCACGGCTGCCAGCTGGGCCGGGTCGCCGTGGGCGCTCGCGCGGGCCAGGGCACCCTGGACGTCCACGATGCGGCGCTCGACGGCGCGGCGGCGGACCATGACGAGCTGGTCGCCCGCGTAGGTCTCGTCGACGGTCTTGCGCATGATCGCCTCGACGGCCAGCTCGGTGACCATGGAGCGGACCACATCGTCCGGGGCGACCTCGCGGACCCGGACCAGATACTCCTGGGGGTCCTGCGTGCCGTACTCGGCACCGCCCGACTCCATGATCGCCAGGCGCACGGCGGCGTAGGGCGCGGCGGTGAACTCGTCGATCCCGTAGGCGTCGAAGGCCGGGGAGACCAGCTCGGGCCGCTGGAGGGCGAGCTTGAGCAGCTCGCGCTCGGTGGCGTAGACGGGGTTGCGGAGGTTGAGCGCCGGGCCGCCCGCGGACGTCCGGACGGCGGCGTACGTCTGCTGGGGGCGCTGCCCGTCGGCGGGGGCCGGGCCCTTGCCGCCGCGGTCGCGGGCCCAACGGGCCAGCTGGGCGACCCGCTTGACCACGAACTGGGTGTCGAGGATGCCGAGCATGCCGGCGAGCTGCACGGCGACCTCGTGCTGGGCGCCGCTGTTCTTGATGCGGGCGACGATGGGCGCCGCCTCGTCCAGGGCTGCCGCGCGGCCCGCCGGGGTCTCCAGGTCGTAGCGCAGGATGATCTGGCGCAGGGCGAACTCGAAGAGGGGCGTGCGGGGTTCGACGAGGTCGGCGACCGCCTCGTCGCCCTTGGCGAGGCGCAGGTCGCAGGGGTCCATGCCGTCCGGCGCGATGGCGATGTACGTCTCGGCGGCGAACTTCTGGTCGTCCTCGAAGGCGCGCAGGGCGGCCTTCTGGCCCGCCGCGTCGCCGTCGAAGGTGAAGATCACGCGGGCCGAGCCGTTGTCCATCAGAAGGCGTCTGAGGATCTTGATGTGGTCGCTGCCGAACGCGGTGCCGCAGGTCGCGATCGCGGTGGTGATGCCGGCCAGGTGGCAGGCCATGACGTCGGTGTAGCCCTCGACGACGACCGCGCGGCTGGCCTTGGCGATGTCCTTCTTCGCGAGGTCGATGCCGTAGAGGACCTGGGACTTCCGGTAGATCGCGGTGTCGGGCGTGTTCAGGTACTTCGGGCCGTTGTCCGCCTCGTACAGTTTGCGCGCGCCGAAGCCGACGACCTCGCCGCCGATGTCGCGGATCGGCCACATCAGGCGGCCGCGGAAGCGGTCGATGGGGCCCCGGCGGCCCTCCTGGGAGAGGCCGGAGAGGAGCAGCTCCTTGTCGGTGAAGCCCTTGCCGCGCAGATGGCGGGTGAGGTGGTCCCAGCCCTGGGGGCTGTAACCGACGCCGAAGTGCGCGGCGGCGGCCTGGTCGAACCCGCGCTCGGCGAGGAACTTGCGGCCCGCGTCGGCCTCGGGGCTGATGTCGAGCTGCTCCACGTAGTACTGAGCGGCGATCTTGTGCGCCTCGACCAGGCGGATCCGCTCGCCTCGCTGGTGGGAGGGGTTGTACCCGCCCTCCTCGTAGCGCAGGGTGATGCCGGCCTGTCCGGCGAGGCGCTCGACGGCCTCGGAGAAGGTGAGGTGGTCGACCTTCATCACGAACGTGATGGTGTCGCCGCCTTCCTGGCAGCCGAAGCAGTGGAAGAGACCCTTGCTGGGGCTGACCTGGAAGGACGGGGACTTCTCGTCGTGGAAGGGGCACAGACCCTTGAGGTTTCCGCCGCCCGCGTTGCGCAGCTGGAGGTACTCGGACACGACGGCGTCGATCGGGACCGCGTCCCGAACCGCCTTCACGTCCTCGTCGTTGATCCTTCCAGCCACGAGGTGATTCTACGGGGCCGGACTGACACTCCTGGGGCGAGGCGAACGCCCCGGTGTCAGGGGGCCAGGCTCTCCAGCGGTACGTGCGGGTTCGCCAGCGCCTCGGTGTCCACCTGGGCCCGGGACCGGATCAGTCGCTGGATGGGTTCCGTGACGTCCCACACATTCACGTTCATCCCGGCCAGCACCCGCCCGTCCTTCACCCAGAAGGCGATGAACTGGCGCTTGCCCGCGTCGCCCCGGATCACCACCTCGTCGTACGTCCCCGGGGGCGCCCAGCCCGAGTACTCGAGCCCGACGTCGTACTGGTCGGAGAAGAAATAGGGCACACGGTCGTACACCGTCCCGCGGTCCAGCATCGAGCGGGCCGCCGCCGGTCCGCCGTTGAGAGCGTTGGCCCAGTGCTCGACGCGCAGCCGGGTGTCGAAGAGGGGGTGCGGGAAGGCGGCGACGTCACCGGCGGCGTAGATGTCGGGGTCGGAGGTGCGCAGCCGCTCGTCGACCGCGATACCGCCGCCGTGCGCCCTGTCGGCGATCTCCAGGCCCGCGGCCTCGGCGAGGCCCGTGCGTGGCGCCGCTCCGATGGCCGCCAGGACGTCGTGGGCGAGGTGCTCCTCGCCGTCGTCCGTGCGGGCGGCCAGCACCATGCCGTCCTGGCCGACGATCTCGGTGAGCCGGGCCCCGAAGTGGAAGCGGACGCCGTGCTCGCGGTGCAGCTCGGCGAAGAGCTGGCCGAGCTCGGGGCCGAGGACCGCGTGCAGCGGGGTCTGGTTGTGCTCGACGACGGTGACCTCGGCGCCGTACTCGCGGGCCGCCGCCGCGACCTCCAGGCCGATCCAGCCCCCGCCCGCGATCACGAGATGGCCGTTGTCACGGCCGAGCGCGGCCAGGACGCCCTTGAGGCGTTCGGCGTGGGCGAGGCGGCGCAGGTGGTGGACGCCCGCGAGGTCCGTCCCGGGGATGTCGAGGCGGCGCGGCTCGGCGCCGGTCGCCAGGAGCAGCTTGTCGTAGTGGACGAGGGTGCCGTCGTCGCCGAAGCGGACGGTCTTCGCCGTGCGGTCGATGGCGTCGACGGTCTGGCCGAGGTGCAGCTCCACGTCATTCTGCGCGTACCAGGCGGGTTCGTGCACGAAGACGCTGTCCCGCTCCTCCTTGCCGAGCAGATAGCCCTTGGAGAGCGGCGGGCGCTCGTAGGGGTGGTCACGTTCGTCGCAGATCAGTATCACGCGGCCGGTGAAACCCTCCGCTCGGAGCGTCTCGGCTGCCTTGGCGCCGGCCAGGCCTCCTCCGACGATGACGAATGTCTGATCCGCGTCGACCACTTGATGCCTCCTCGTAACGTTGTCGCCAAGCGAGCGTCCCGCACGCAGCGTGATGCGGGAAGAGGGTGTGGCCCGATCAGGCCACGCAGGGTCACACTCCGCCGCCGCCTGTGGGGCGGGTGGTGAACCTGAGATGCAGTGAACGTGCCGAGGCGTCGGTGAGCGAGGCAATCTGGTCGACGATCACCCGCTTGCGCGCGCGATCGTCCCCGGCCTCGTCGAACAGCGCCCGGAACTGCGGGTCAAGACCGTCCGGGGCGCGGGCGGTGAGGGCCCCGGCCAGCTCGGCGACGACGATCCGCTGATCGGCGCGCAGCCGCTCCTGCTCGGCACGCTGCATGACGTACCGGTCGGCGACGGCCTTGAGGACGGCGCACTCGTGGCGGGCGGCGCGCGGGACGACCAGCTCCGCCGCGTACCGGGTGAGCCGGCCGGCGCCGTACCGCGCGCGGGTGGCGCCCTCGGCGGCCAGGCAG
Organism: Streptomyces sp. NPDC058086; assembly: GCF_042885015.1. Taxonomy (NCBI): domain Bacteria; kingdom Bacillati; phylum Actinomycetota; class Actinomycetes; order Kitasatosporales; family Streptomycetaceae; genus Streptomyces; species Streptomyces sp. NPDC058086. The sequence goes on from NZ_JBHVST010000039.1 coordinate 54,640, forward strand.
AAGCGACCGATGAGCTGGCTGGTGGCGTCCTTCAACCGGGCCTGCGCGACGGCCGATCCGTCGTACCCGTGCGGCCACCACTCCTGCTCCAGGAGCCGGTCGAGGGCCTCGGAGAGCTCGGCCGGGTCGGTGTCGGCGGGCACGTACCGGCCGATGGCGACCTTGAAGATCTCCTCGCGCTCCGGTTCGGCGTGCAGGCAGTTGGGGTCGATGTGGCCGGCGTGCAGACCGTCCTCGACGTCGTGCACCGAGTACGCCACGTCGTCGGACCAGTCCATGACCTGGGCCTCGAAGCACGTACGGGTGCCGGGGGCGCCCTTGCGGATCCAGTCGAAGACCGGCCGGTCGTCCTCGTAGGCCCCGAACTTCGGCGAGGCGGGGTCGGTGGGGTGGGCGCCGCGCGGCCAGGGGTACTTGGTGGCGGCGTCGAGGGCGGCGCGGGTGAGGTTCAGTCCCACGCTGACGAGTTCGCCCGTCTCTTCCGAGTGGACGAAGCGCTTGGGCTCGATCCTGGTCAGCAGGCGCAGCGACTGCGCGTTGCCCTCGAAGCCGCCGCAGTCCTCCGCGAACTCGTTCAGCGCCTGTTCGCCGTTGTGCCCGAAGGGTGGGTGGCCGAGGTCGTGGGAGAGGCAGGCCGCCTCGACGAGGTCGGGGTCGCAGCCGAGGGCGGCGCCGAGCTCGCGGCCGACCTGGGCGCACTCCAGGGAGTGGGTGAGGCGGGTGCGGGCGCTGGCGTCCCAGGCCTGACTGCGGGTGCCCGGGGTGACGACCTGGGTCTTGCCCGCGAGGCGGCGCAGCGCGGAGGAGTGCAGCACGCGGGCGCGGTCGCGCTGGAAGGCGGTGCGGCCGGGACGTTTGTCGGGTTCTACGGCCCAGCGCTCGACTGACGTCGGGTCGTACTCGTCGGAGAGGGGTGCGGTGCCGTCCATGTACCCGACAGTAAACGCAGGCAGTGACAAACGGGGCGCGGCCTACCGTCGGGAGGCGTGGATCAGGCCGAGGCCAGCTCGCGTTCCGGGGCGGGTTCGGGGGTCGCCACGGCCTGGTCGTAGCGGTGCAGGATCAGGCGGGCCATCGCGGCGTGGGTGCCCAGCGGGGCGGCGGCGATCCAGGGGGCGGCCGCGGCGCACTCGGTGGCGAAGCGGCCGGGCGCGGTGAAGTAGGAGGCGACGGCGATGCGGTGGCGGCCACGCGCGGCCAGGGCGCGCACGGCGGCGGCGACGGTGGGCGCGGCGGCGGAGGCGTACGCGGGGACGACGGGCACGCCGAGGCGTTCGGCCAGCAGTTGGGCGGTGCGGCGGGTGTCGGTGATCGACTCCGGGTCGCGCGAGCCCGCGGCGGCGAGCACGACCCCGCCGGCACGCCGGGTTGCGTCGCTCGTCCCGGTCCGCCAGCCGGCCTCGACGAGCCGCGCGTACAGCGTCTCGACGAGCAGGGGGTGCGGGCCGAGCGGGGCGGCGATACGGGCCCGCAGTCCCGGGACGGCGGCCGCGGCCTCGGGAATGTCCCGCTTGACGTGGTAGCCGCGGCTGAGCAGCAGCGGCACGAGAACGGCACCGTCGGCGCCGTCCCCGGTGTCGAGGGAGGCGAGCGTGTCGGCCAGCAGCGGTTCGTTGAGCTCGATGTGACCGAGGTGCACGGACAGGTGCGGGCGCAGCTCGCGGACGCGCTCGATCAGGGTGCGTACGGTGCTCAGCGCGCGCGGGTCGCGGCTGCCGTGCGCGACGAGGACGAGCGGCGGCGGCGCGGGGCGGCGGGCCCCGTTCAGCGAGACGAGGCTGAGCTGACTGCCGAGCTGGCTGGTGATCGCGTTCATGAGTTGCGCCGTACTGTCGAGGTGGGCGCCACCGAGCGGCTGCCCGCCGGTGGGGGTCCCCCCGCTCGGACGGAGCCGAGAGTGGGAGAGGGTCCTGGACTCGTCGTGAGAGGGTTTCGACGCCGTCATGAACCGATGGTGACGGTGCGAGGTTGCCGCGCGGTTGCACGGACGTGTCAGGTGTTTTCCGGGGGTTCACGGCCCGGTGCCGTGGCGGTGTGAGCGCCTCCCACCTGCGGTTGCGCGGCGCCGAGTGAGCCCGGTCACGGTACCCGGGCGAACCGAACGGGCTTACGCTGCGTCCCCATCTGTCGAATACCGACGCGATCGGACGCCACCGGGGGGACGAACAACCATGCCGCGCCTGCCGCACCCGAGGATCCTCAGACCGCGGCTGCCCCGCCTGCCACGCACCCGCGCCGGACAGCGGCGGGCCGTGCAGGCGGTCATGCTGTTGTGCGTGCTGGCGCTGCTTCCGGTGACCTGGCTGTACGTGAGCACGGCCGACGGGCTGCGCACGACGGCCGACGCGCCGCGCACCGAGGTCGCGGTGGTGTTCGGGGCCGGGCTGTGGAACGGCGAGCCGTCCCCGTACCTCGCGCACCGGCTGGACGCGGCGGCGAAACTGTACCGGGCCGGGCGGATCGAGGCCGTGCTGGTCACCGGGGACAACAGCCGCAAGGACTACGACGAACCGGACGCGATGCGGGCCTATCTGACGAAGCGTGGGGTGCCGGACCGGCGGATCGTCAGTGACTACGCCGGGTTCGACACCTGGGACTCCTGCGTGCGGGCCCGGAAGATCTTCGGCGTCCACGAGGCCGTGCTGATCAGCCAGATCTTCCACATCCGGCGGGCCGTCGCGCTGTGCCGGGCGGCGGGCGTGCGGTCGTACGGCATCGGGGTCGACGCCACCCACGACGTCACCTGGTACTACGGGGGCACCCGCGAGGTGTTCGCGGCGGGCAAGGCCCTGCTGGACGCGGTGTTCAAGCCCGATCCGCAGTTCCTGGGGCCGAAGGAGCCGGGGGTGGCGCGGGCCCTCGCTGCGGCGCGGAAGTGAGGACGGTCATCGATCCCGCCGGTCTGACGCCCGCGGAACGCCGTGTCTGGGAGGCCTTTCCGCTCGGCGAGGGCGTCGACTTCCGCGAGGAACCCGCCTCCGCCTCCTCCACCGGCCCCGGCGGGAACCCCGCCGACGACCCCGCGGGCGGCGCCTCCTGGGGTCCCGAGCGGACCGTGCGCGCCGAGGTGCTGCGGGCGCTGCTGATCGACGGACCGGCGCACGACGGCGAGATAGCCGGCCTGAAGCTCACCGGCGCGCGCATCACCGGACAGCTGGATCTCGTGTACGGGACGGTCGCGCAGGCCGTGCAGCTGCGGTTCTGCCACTTCGAGCGGGCTCCGAAGCTGTACGGGGCCCAGCTGCGCGCCCTCGTACTGAGCGACTCGGTGCTCCCCGGGCTCACCGCGGGGAACCTGCGCGTCGACGGGATGCTGCGGCTCAGCTGCTGCCGGTTCACCGGCCCGGTGCGGCTCCAGGGCGCGAAGATCTCCGGCGCCGTCTTCGTCAACGGGGCGCGGCTCGGCTCCCCGGCGGCACCGGACGCCGACACGAGGGACGCGGTCGCGGAACCGGTTCTCCAGCTCAACCACGCGGCCATCGGCACCGACCTGTGGGCCGTCGGACTCGTCGCGCACGGCCAGGTACGGCTGAACGGGGCCACGGTCGGCGGTCAGGTGAACCTCGACGACGCCGACCTGCACGTACCGGCGGGCGAGACCGCCCTGCACGCCGAGACCCTGTCGGTCGGCACCGACCTGCGGGCCGTGCGGCTGCGCGCGCGGGGCCGGGTCAACCTGAGCGGGGCGAGGATTCCCCACCAGCTCAATCTGGCCTATGCCCGGCTGTCCAACCCCGGGGGTCCGGCACTGCGCGCCAGCAGCTGTGTCATCGGCGAGCTGTGGCTGCGCGAGGCCGCGCCGATCGTGGGCACCGTGAACCTGCGCCGCTCCCAGCTGGACCTTCTGCACGTGCCTCCGGGGGTGTGGCCCGACCGTGTCCGGATCGACGGCCTCGGCTACCGCACCCTCGCCCCGCATCTGCCCGCCGAGCAGCGGCTGCCGCTGCTGGAACGCGAGGAGGGCGGCTATCTTCCCTACGCCTACGAGCAGTTGGCCGCCGCGTACCGCACGGCGGGCGACGACGCCGCCGCGCGCACGGTCCAGCTGGCCAAACTCCGCCGGCACCGCCGCACCCTCCCCCGCTACGCCAGGTTCTGGGGCCGGCTGCAGGACATGGCCGTCGGCTACGGTTACCGGCCGATGCGCGCGGCGGGCTGGCTGCTGTTGCTGCTGTGCACCGGTGCCGTCGCCTTCACGCTGCACCATCCGCCCGCCCTGAAGCCCGCCGAGGCGCCCGGCTTCAACCCGGTCTTCTACACCCTCGACCTTCTGCTGCCCCTTGTCGACTTCGGTCAGGAGACGGCCTTCGCGCCGCGCGGCTGGTACCAGTGGCTCTCGTATCTGCTGATCGCCGTCGGCTGGATCCTGGCCACGACGATCGCGGCGGGCGTCACCCGCTCCCTGAACCGCCAGTAGCCTCCGGCCCGGCCTCCGTACGGTGAACGACTCCTGGGAATACGCCCGTTGGCAGGTGCCACTGGCACTAGCATGAACCCCTGCCAACCACCGCGCCGTGGCTTTGGGCCGGTGCGGGATCGACTCGGCGGCGGGGGATCGCGTGACGCAGGAGTTCAGCTACCGCTGGGGCCATTCCGCACTCACCGCCGATTTCGATCTGGACGGCCGCACACCCCGCCTGGTCCGGCTGACCGTGCCCGGTGAACCGGAGCCCAAGAACGCCGCCGAGGCCGCCGGAGCCGCGCTGCCGCTCGTCGACGTGACCCTCCTCGGACAGGGCACCGGGTGGTCCGGGCCGCACTTCACCGGTACGGCGATCGGGCAGCGCCTGACCCACCGCGCCCACCACGCGGCGTACGGCGACGGCTGGCATCACCTCACCGTCCGACTCCAGGACAGGCGGGGCGGTCTGACCGTCTTCGTCGAGTACTCCTCACCGGACGCGGTGCCCGTGCTGCGCGCCCGTGTCCGACTCCGCAACGACGGCGACACGCCCGTCACCGTGCGCTCCGTGAGCAGTCTGCTGCTGGGCGCGCTGCCCTCACCCGACGTACTCGACGTGCACCGGGCGCACAACGACCGGCTCGCCGAATGCCGTTGGTACGCCGAGGAGTTGCGGGAGTCCGTGCCCGACGTCGGCCGGGCGTTGCACGGGCACGACGGGCGGGCCGGGTTGCGGCTCGCCGGGCGCGGGAGCCGGCCCGCCGACGGGCATCTGGCGATGGGCGCGCTGACCGACCGCACCGACGGGCGCTGCTGGCTCTGGCAGATCGAGTCCGCCGCCAGCTGGCTGTGGGAGGCGGGCGAGGCGGACCACCACACGTACCTCTCCCTGAGCGGTCCGACCGCGGACGACCACCAATGGCGTCACGTCCTGTCCCCCGGCGCGGAGTTCGTCTCCGAGTACGCGTCCCTCGCGCTCGGCGACGGCTTCGAGGGAGCGCTCACCGCGCTGACCGACTACCGCCGCCGGATCCGTCGCCCGCACCCCGACCACGACCGGCTCCCCGTCGTCTTCAACGACTGCATGAACACCCTCATGGGCGACCCGACCACCGAGAGGCTGCTGCCGCTGATCGACGCGGCGGCCGAGGCAGGCGCGGAGTACTTCTGCGTCGACGCCGGGTGGTACGACGACGAGGTCGGGGACGGGGATGGGGACACGGGCGGGGACGGCGGCGGGGGCGGGTGGGACCGTGTCGGCGCCTGGCTGCCGTCGGCGCGGCGCTTCCCCGGCCCCGGCGGCCTCCACGCCGTGCTCGACCGGATCCGGGAGCGCGGGATGGTGCCGGGGCTGTGGCTGGAACCGGAGGTGATCGGCGCCCGCAGTCCGCTCGCCGCCGAGCTGCCGGACGAGGCCTTCCTGCGTCACGAAGGCGGTGTGCGCGTCACCGAACAGGGCCGCCACCAGCTGGACCTGACGCATCCGGCCGCCCGCGCGCACCTCGACCGGACGGTCGACCGGCTCGTCGGCGAGTGGGGCGTGGGCTATCTCAAGCTCGACTACAACATCACCACCTCCGCGCCCGGGCTCCTCGACCACCCGCGCGCCTGGCTGTCCTGGCTGTCGTCCGTCCTGGACCGCCACCCAGGGCTGGTCGTCGAGAACTGCGGTTCGGGCGGCCTGCGCATGGACGGCGCGTCGCCGGCCGTGGCCCAGCTCCAGTCCACCTCCGACCAGCAGGACCCGCTGTGCCACCCGCTCATCGCGGCCGCCGCGCCGACCGCGGTGCCGCCCGAGCAGGGGGCCGTGTGGGCGTACCCGCAGCCGGAGTTCACGGACGAGGAGATCGCCTTCACCCTCGGCTCGGCGCTGTTGGGGCGGGTTCACCTCTCCGGGCGTCTGGACCGCATGACACCGCACCAACTGGGCCTCGTGCGGGAAGCGTTGGTGACGTACAAGGCCGTCCGGGGCGATCTGTGCCAGTCGGTGCCGTTCTGGCCGCTGGGGCTGCCGGGGTGGCGGGACGCGTGGGTGGCGCTGGGGATGCGGGTGCCGTTCCTCGACACCACGTATGCGCTGGTGTGGCGCAGGGCGGGCGACGGTCCCGAAGTCGCCCTGCCCGTGCCGCACTTGGCGGGGCGGGAGGTGCGGGTCGACGTACTGCACGGGTCGGCGGGGCCGGTGGTGTGGGACGGGTCGGCGCTGCGGGTGACGTTGCCGGAGGCTCCGGCGGTGCTGCTGACGCGGCTCACCGTGTAGCGGTCACCTGGGCGAGGGCGCTTCTCCTGTCTCCGGGGACGCGTACGGCGGGACCGAGGCGTTCGTCCGGGGCGAGGAGTCGGTGCCGGCCGGGGACGAGGGGTTCGTCGGGGACGGGGAGTTCGACGGGGACGGGGAGTTCGACGGACTCGACGAGCACGAGTTGATCCCGACCCCCAGAGCGGCCCCCGCACCCGCGCCGCCCAGCGCGAGGAGACGGCGCCGGGTGATGTCACTGTCGGTCATGGCGGGACCCTAGGCCCTGTCGTTAAATTCCCGTCTGCCCCGCGACGCCATGCACGCACTCTCACCGCACCGGGCACAGACCCAAGTACGTCCAGTACGAGGGCCTGTGCCCGGCACGCCGAGAGCACGCACCTGACGCCGCAGGGCCCGCCCTCCGGGCGGACGACGGGAATTTGACGACAGGACCTAGGCCCGGGGCGCGGCCGTGGGGGCGCGCGGAGTCACGCCGACTCGCCACCCGCACGAGTGGGCTCCTCAAGGACAGGTGCGCCCGTGCCCTCAAGGACGGACGTGCCAGTCCCCGCCCTCGATGAGCGTGCCGCCGGCCCGCAGCCGCGCGGCGACGGCGGGGGCGGCCACGTACACCCAGGCCCGTACGGCCGTGCCGTCCGCGCGGGTCACCTCCCGCGCCACCCGCTCGTACAGGTTGCGGGGGTCGCCCGGCACGTACTCCTCCAGCCGGTCGAGCGCGCCGAGCAACTGCCCGTACGCCTCCGGGAGCGCGGTGACCAACTCCCCGCGCACGACACCTCCGGGCTCCTCGACGGCGTAGGGATATCCGGGCCCTTCGTACAGCACGGCTCCCCGCATCCGTCCGGGCTCCTCCGACTCGGTACGTCCACGGAGGAACAGGTCGTGGTTGTGCCCGCCCGGGCGCAGGGTGCCGTAGACGAAGAAGGGGACGGTCACTCGGCGGTCTCCTCCGCCACGCTCTCCTCCGCCACGCTCTCCGCCTCCATGCTCTCCTCCGTCGCGGTCTCCTCCTGGACCCACCGCAGATAGTCCGCGCTCCCCCGGACGACGGGCGTCGCGATGATCTCGGGGGTGTCGTAGTCGTGCGCCGCGAGGAGATACGCCTCCAGCGCGTCGTACCGCGCACCCGTCGTCTTGAACAGCACCTGCCACTCGCTCGCCGTCTCCACCGCCCCCTTCCACCGGTAAACGGAGGTCACCGGCCCGGTGATCTGCGCACATGCCGCGGCCCGTGCCTCGACCGCGCCGCATGCGAGCGCCTCCGCCTTCTCGGGGGCGTCGGTCGTGGTCAGCACGGTCAGCCAGGCAGCCGTCCCAGCGGCCGTTCCGGTGCCCGCCCCGGCGGCCATCTCCATGATCGTCTCCTTTCGTGAGGGTGCAGAAACGATTCTCGCCGCACCTCGCGCACATCACGCACGCGCTATGGACATGACATGTCATGGACCTTTAACTCTGATTCGACATCAGCGCCCCCACGCGTCTGAGCGCCCCTCCCCGAGGAGACCGATGAGTCGGATCCGAATACGGCAGACCCGAGGTACCCGACCGCACACCCGAGGCTCCCGCCTGGCCACGGCCGGTGTGGCCGCGGCCGCCACCGCCCTGCTGGCGGCCGCGCTTACCCCCACCGCGGGCGCCGCCGGCCGGCCCAGCCGCGCCACCGCGATCGACAACGCCGCCGCGGCCCTGGTGAAGGAGGCCGCCCGGCTGGGCCTGACCTCCGCCGAGGGCACCAGCGTCCGTGACGTGGTCGTCGACGCGAACGGCGGCCAGCATGTGCGCTACGACCGTACGTACCGGGAACTGCCGGTCCTGGGCGGCGACTTCGTGGTCCACCTCGCCCCCGACGGCTCCTACCGCGGCGCGAACCGGGCCACCTCCCGCAACCTCTCCGTCCCCACCATCAGGCCCGCGCTCGCCGCCCCCGAGGCCGCCGACCTGGCCACCGCCGCGCTGCGTGCCGCGCACCTCGGCGAGACGCTGAAGAAGGTGACGGCCAAGCCCCAGCTCGTCGTGGACGCCCTGCACGGCGCGCCCCGGCTGGCCTGGCGCACCAACGTGGTGGGCCAGGACTCGCTGGGCAACCCGGTCGCCCGCACGGTGCTGACCGACGCCCGCACCGGGCGGCAGATCGACGCGTGGGACAGCATCGAGACGGCGACGGGCGACGGCCAGTCCCTCTACAGCGGCACGGTGGCGCTGGAGACGACCCTGTCCGGATCGACGTACCAGCTCAAGGACCCGACGCGCGGAAACACGTACACGGGCGACGCGGCGAACAAGACGGACCTGTGCATCTTCGGGGTCTGCGTCAGCCGCGCCCCGGCGACCCTCTTCACGGACGCCGACAACCACTGGGGAACCGGGGCGGCTTCGGACCGTTCCTCGGCCGCGGTCGACGCCCAGTACGGCACGAACGAGACCTGGGACTACTACAAGAACGTCCACGGCCGCACCGGCATCGCGGGCGACGGCAAGGGCTCGTTCAACCGCGTCCACTACGGCAGCAACTACAACAACGCGTTCTGGGACGACAGTTGCTTCTGTATGACGTACGGGGACGGTGACGGGACCACGCTCGGGCCGCTGGTCGCGCTCGACGTGGCCGGTCACGAGATGACCCACGGTGTCACGTCGAAGACGGCGGCGCTGACGTACTCGGGAGAGTCCGGCGGTCTGAACGAGGCGACCTCCGACATCTTCGGCACGCTGGTGGAGTTCTACGCGCACAACTCCACCGACCCCGGGGACTATCTGATCGGCGAGAAGATCGTCCGCTCCGGCTTCGGCAAGGCGGCCCTGCGGTTCATGGACCAGCCCTCCAAGGACGGCAACTCGGCGAACTGCTGGAGCTCCTCGGTCGGCAATCTCGACGTCCACTACTCGTCCGGCGTCGCGAACCACTTCGCGTACCTGCTCGCCGAGGGCAGTGGCGCGAAGACCATCAACGGGGTCAGCTACAACTCCCCCACCTGCAACAACTCGACGGTCACCGGCATCGGCCGGGACAAGCTCGGTGCGATCTGGTACCGCGCGCTGACGGTCTACATGACGTCCTCGACGAACTACGCGGGCGCGCGGACGGCGACGCTGAACGCGGCGAAGGACCTGTACGGGGCCGGGAGCACGGAGTACAACGCGGTGGCGGCGGCCTGGTCCGCGGTGTCCGTGAGCTGAACGTCGGGCGCCCGGCAGGGCCTCGACCGGCAGCCCCGGCGCGTGCGGCACACGCTCGCGCCGGGGCAGCGGGAGCGGTCGGGGACGGGCTCAACCATCCTTGAGGTCAAGGTATCTCCCACCCGCCCCCGTCACCCGTTAGCACCCCCACCCCGCGCTCTTCGGGCTCTTTGCCGCGACACACCAGCCGTACGCCGGTGACCTGCGGGAACGCCATCGATCCGGCCCCTCGGACACTCCCGTCCCGCACCCTTGTCCAGCATTTGTGACGCTCCGTCAGGAAGCGGGCCGAGCCGACTGCCACTTACCTCGGAAGGGCAGGGGCACGACCGACACAGCGGCACTTGGGGGTGCCGCCGGCCGCGCCCCCTCGGAGGAGCACAGCCATGCGACGCACAGCCCGTCTGCTGACCGGTACCGCGCTCGCCGTCGCCGCGGTGGGCCTCGCCACCGCACCCGCGTACGGCGGGTCCACGGAGAGCCTGGAGGTGTTTCCCTCCACCGTCATCCCGGGTGCCGAAGTCACCGTCAACACGGCGGCGTGCGGCGCGGACGGCACCGCCACGGGTGACGCCAGCGCGGTCGGCGCGGGCATCTTCATGCTCGCCGCCAGCGCCCACGAACAGGACGCGATCGGCCAGTTCAAGGTGCCTCCGAGCGCCCAGCCGGGGACGTACGAGATCGTCGCGAAGTGCTCCCACGGCCGACAGGTCACCGGCGACCTGATCGTGAACCTGACCGCCACACGCGAACAGATCCATCTGCCGCGTGGGCATGTGAACACGGGGGTCGGCGGCGCACTCGGCACCGACCCCGTACAGACCGCGGCGGGAGTGGCGGCCCTGGCCGTCGCCGCCGCGGGCGGTACCTGGCTCCTGCATCGCCGGGCGAGAGGCGACGGGATCTGACGGACACCCTCCGCTGTCCGTCCGCCGGTACCGCCGTCCCCTCCCCCTCCGTGGCCCGACGCCCCTCGCGGCCCGGAGGGGGAAGGGGACCCACCCCGACCACGACCACGACGACCGTCACGACCACAACCGCACAACGCCTGACCCCGAGAGGAGGCTCACATGCGCCGGGTCAGCAACACCGTCATAGCTTCCGTCACCGTGGTCGCCCTCTGCTCAGGGACCTGGCTGCTGTACAACGGCACCCAGGTCCACCCACCGCCCCAGCCCTCCGCCGCCCAGGCCGGCACCGGCGACGCCCTCCCGCAGGGTGCCCCCGCGCTCCGCCACTCCCCGCCCGAGCGCATCCGCATCCCCTCCATCGGCGTGAACGCCCCGCTGATGGGCCTCGGCCTCACCCCGCAGGGCAGCCTGGACGTCCCGCCCGCCGGGCAGCAGAACCTCGCGGGCTGGTACCAGGCCGGCACCACCCCCGGCGAGCGGGGCACCGCGATCGTCGCGGGCCACGTCGACAACGCCAACGGCCCCGCCGTCTTCTACAACCTCGGCGCCCTCAAGAAGGGCAGCGCCATCGAGGTGGCACGCCGCGACGGCGGCACCGCGCTCTTCGCCGTCGACGCCGTCGAGGTGTACGCCGCCCGCGACTTCCCGGACGAGAAGGTGTACGGCGCCGCGTCCCGCGCCGAACTGCGCGTCATCACCTGCGGCGGCGACTACTCGAAGGCCACCGGGTACCAGGGGAACGTGGTCGTCTTCGCCCACCTCACCGGCAGCCGCTGACCGGCATTCGCGGCGCCTACGCGATCCACTGCTGGTACGCCAGATTCGCCACCAGCGCGAACACCACCGTCAGCAGCACCGCCCGGACGAACCCGCTGCCCCTCTTGAGCGCGGTGTGCGCCCCCACCGTGCCGCCCACCAGGTTGAACACGGCCATCAGCGCGGCCAGTTGCCAGTACACCGTGCCCTTCCAGGCGAAGGTCGCGAGGGCGCCCGCGTTGGTGCAGCAGTTGACGATCTTCGCGGTGGCGGAGGCGGTCACCAGGTCGAAGTGGAGCAGCGCGGTCAGCGCCAGGACGAGGAACGTACCCGTGCCGGGTCCGATGAGCCCGTCGTAGAAGCCGATCCCGAGGCCCGCGAGCCCGATCGCGGCCAGCACGCGCCGCGCGGAGACGGGTTCGGTCGAGGGCGCCGTACCGAAGGCGGGCCGCAGCATGACGAAGGTCCCGACGCCGAGCAGCACCACCATGACCACCGGCTTCAGCACGTCCGTGCTCATCCCGGCGGCCACGAAGGCACCGGCCGTGGAGCCGGCCAGCGCCGCGAGCCCGATCCGCACGGCCAGCCGCACATCCACCGGCGCCTTGCGCGCGTACGTCACCGCCGCGCCGGTCGTCCCGACGATCGCGACCGCCTTGTTCGTCCCGAGCGCGTACGCCGCCGGTGTGCCGGCCGGCAGTCCGAGCAGCATCGCGGGGAGCAGAAGCAGCCCGCCACCGCCCACCACGGCGTCGATCCAGCCCGCCGCGAGGGAGGCGAGGCAGAGCACAACGACGACGGTCAGCGATATGTCGGGCATGATCGCGACCCTATGTGACGGTCGCCGAGTCCAGGTAGCGCAGGACCGCCAGCACCCTGCGGTGCCCGGTGCCCGACGGCGGCAGGTCGAGCTTCGTGAAGATGTTGGCGATGTGCTTCTCCACGGCGCGTTCCGAGACGGTGAAGGCGCCGGCGATCGACTGGTTGGTCCGGCCCTCGGCCATCAGGGCGAGCACCTCGCGTTCGCGCGGTGTGAGCCTGTCGAGGGCGGTGGCGCGTCGGCTCGCGCCGAAGAGCTGCGCGACGACCTCGGGGTCGAGGGCGGTGCCGCCCCCGGCGACCCGTTCCATGGCGTCCACGAACTCGCCGATGTCGACGACCCGTTCCTTCAGCAGATAGCCGATCCCGGCCGGGTCGGCGAGCAGTTGCCGGGCGTACGTCGTCTCCACGTACTGCGAGAGGATCAGCACCCCGGTGCCTGGGTGCTCCTTGCGCAGCCGTACGGCCGCCCGTACCCCCTCGTCGGTCTGCGTGGGCGGCAGCCTGATGTCGACGACGGCGACGTCCGGACGGTGCTCGGCCACGGCCGCGAGCAGCGTCTCGGCGTCCCCGACGGCCGCCGCGACCTCCACGTCCCGCAGCCGCAGCAGTTGGACCAGCCCGTCACGCAGGAGGGCGGAGTCCTCGGCGATGACGACGCGCATGTGATCCCCGTGATCGTCAGTAGGGAAGCTCGGTCAGCACGGAACTTCGGTCAGGCGGAAGACTCGGTCAGCAAGAAAGCTCGGCCAGGCGGAAAGCTCGGTCAGCAGGGAAGTTCGGTCAGCAGGGAAGTTCGACCGTGACCACCGTAGGGCCTCCCGGCGGGCTGTCGCAGGTGAGTGTGCCGTCGACGGTCCGGGCGCGGGCCAGCAGCCCGGTCAGGCCCGAGCCCGCGCCGATCACCGCTCCCCCGCGTCCGTCGTCGCGCACGCTCAGCCGCAGCAGTCCGTCCCGGGCGCTCACGGTCACCGCGACGCCGCTCGCCCCGCTGTGTTTGGTGGCGTTGGCGAGGAGTTCGGCGGCGCAGAAGTACGCGATCGACTCGACGGCCGGGCTCGGGCGGTCCGTGATGTCGGCGGCGACCTCGACGGGCAGGGCGCTGTCGGCGGCGAGGGTGGCCAGGGCGGTGTCCAGGCCCTGGTCCAGTACGGGAGGGTGGATGCCCTTCACCAGATGGCGCAGGTCGGCGATGGCCTGGGTCGCATTGCCCCGTGCGGTGTCGACGACGGCGAGGAGCCGCTCCGGGGAAGCCCCCGCACCGATCAGCTCCCTGATCATCGTGAGGTGCATCGCGAGGCCGACGAGCCGGGCCTGCGTCCCGTCGTGCAGGTCGCGTTCGATCCGGCGCAGGGTCGCCGCGGCGTCGTCCACGGCCTGGGCGCGGGTCTCCTCCAGGGTGCGGATGCGGCGGTCGGCGGGGTCGGGGCCGAGCAGCGCGGTGAGCAGCGCCCGGTGCGGGGCGAGGGCCTGGCGCAGCAGCCAGGACGCGGTGGTGAGGAGCAGCAGTCCGAGGGCCAGCGGGATCAGCCACCGTGGCCAGGAGTCGACCTGGAATCCGAAGAACTCCAGCGACACCCGGTGCGTCGTGCCGTCACTCGCCCGCCGGGTGTCGTAGTTCCACCGCTTGAGGAGGGGGTGGAGGGTGAGCAGGACGCCGTAGACGTAGCCGATGACGACGGCGGCGTACGCGAAGACGGCGGTGAACGGGGTGGTCAGCGCGCAGGCGACGGCACGCCACCCGTTCCGTTCACCGAGCAGCGCTCGCCGCCAGCCCAGGATCCCGGCACCCTCGCGGCGCTCCGGCTCCTCGATCTCCAGCCCCAACAGACCCCGGGCGAGGGCGCGTTGGAGCCTGCCGAGCGTCAGCGCCCCGCGCACGGTGACGGCGATCAGCCACAGCCCCAGCGTGGTCACGGACAGCACGCCACCGACCAACAGCCCTACGAAGGTGAGGACGAACCCGACCAGGGCGAGGGGGAAGGCGATCACCCCGTAGAGGAACGCCGCGAGGGCCTTCCGCCCGAAGGGGAAGGCCGCGAGCGCGCGGAGGCGGTTGCGGAGGCCGTTGCGGAGGCGGTGCATGGCGTCGGCCTAGGAGAGGAGCGCCGCGGCGAGGCGGAGCTGGACGGCGGCCAGGGCCCGGCCGAGCCACGGCATGAGCAGCAGGAAGCCGAACCCCCCGACGATCGCGTGGAACGCCCAGGCTCCCGCGAAGGTCGGCCCTCCCCACGCGTCGGAGTAGTCGGAACCGGCGGCGCGCAACGGCCAGCCCAGGTTCATCGGCACCAGGGACCAGCCGTAGACGGTGACGGCCAGCACCAGGAGATTGAGGGGTACGGCGGCCGTGGCGTGGGCCAGTCCCCGCGAGGACCCGGACAGCTCCCGGCCCAGGAAACGGCGGACGAGCCCCCGCTGCCACCGCCCCGTCGGAGCGCCCAGCAGCGCCAGCGGGACACAGAGCACTCCCACGGGGAACGCCAGCAGCGCGTACGCGACCCGGCGCCAGGTGCCCGCGGTGAACGCTTCGCGGACGAGCAGCCAGGCCCGTACGGCGGAGTCGTCACGGGGCGGCGGAGGCTGCGACTTCTGCTTCTGCTGCGGCTTCTCGGAGATGGCCATGTTTCTGTCCCCCTGTTCGTGAGCCCGTGGAGCCCGCTGTTCGTGAGCGGGTGGATCCCGATGCCTCAAGGCTTCCGTGCCGGGGCGCCGCGATCGATCGTGCCCGCACGAGGACCGGGGGTTCGGTTGACCCCACCAAACCCTCACAACCGGGTGCCGCTCCCGCTGAGGGCAGCGTTCCTCCTGGGAAACAGCCGTGATGCGACCGGGTAACACCGGCGTCGCAGGCTGCGGTGCATGACCTCGAATGCGCCCGCTCCCTGACCCGGCCGTCCCTCGTCCTCGGCCCGGGAGGGAACCGCACCGCTCCCCCGCGGACAGCGCCCCGCTGCTCCACCTGCTCCACCTGCTCACCAACGACGGAGGCTCCTGAATGTCCACGGACACGACGATGACGACGGCGGCGAACGCCACCGACGGCAGCGCGCACACCATCGTGCTCGTCGGCCATGGCATGGTCGGCCAGCGCTTCCTCGAAGCGCTGGCCGAACGCGGCCTGACCGCCACGCACCGTGTGGTCGTGCTGTGCGAGGAGCCGCGCCCGGCGTACGACCGCGTCCGGCTCACCTCGTACTTCTCGGGTCGCACTCCGGAGGAACTCTCCCTCACCGACGCCGAGTTCATGACCGCGCACGGCATCGAACTGCACCTCGGCGACCCGGCGGAGACGATCGACCGGGAGGCCAGGCAGGTCACGGCGCGCTCGGGTCTGGTCATCACGTACGACACCCTGGTTCTCGCCACCGGCTCGTACCCCTTCGTCCCGCCGGTGCCGGGCAAGGACGCCGAGGGCTGCTTCGTGTACCGCACCATCGAGGACCTGCTCGCCATCGAGGAGTACGCGAAGGCGAGGGCGACGACCGGTGCGGTGGTCGGCGGCGGCCTGCTCGGGCTCGAAGCCGCGGGCGCGCTGAAGGGGCTCGGACTGACCACGCACATCGTGGAGTTCGCACCGCGTCTGATGCCCGTACAGGTCGACGAGGGCGGCGGTGCGGCGCTTCTGCGCACCATCCAGGACATGGGCCTGACCGTGCACACGGGCACCGGCACCCAGGAGATCGTCACCGGCGGCGACGGCGCCGTGACCGGGATGAAGCTCTCCGACGGCTCCGAACTCCCCACGGATCTCGTGGTGTTCTCGGCCGGTGTCCGCCCGCGCGACCAGCTCGCCCGCGACACCGGGCTCACGGTCGGCGAGCGCGGCGGCATCACGGTCGACGACCAGTGCCGCACCTCGGACCCGCACGTGTTCGCGATCGGCGAGTGCGCCCTCGCCTCGGACGGCCGGGTGTACGGCCTGGTCGCGCCCGGCTACGAGATGGCCGAGACGGCCGCCGCGACGATCGCCGCGGACGAGGCCAGCTTCACGGGCGCCGACCTGTCCACGAAGCTGAAGCTGCTCGGCGTCGACGTCGCGTCCTTCGGCGACGCTCACGGCGCCACCTCCGAGTGCCTCGAAGTCGTCTACTCCGACTCGCGCTCGGGCACGTACAAGAAGCTGGTCATCGGCCGCGACGGCGAACTGCTCGGCGGCATCCTGGTCGGCGACGCGGAAGCGTACGGCACCCTGCGGGCCTTCACCGGCTCCGTGCCGCCGATCGCCCCCGAGCAACTGGTGCTCCCGGCGGGCGCGGGCGCCCCCGTCGCGCTCGGCCCCTCCGCGCTCCCCGACTCCGCGGTCATCTGCTCCTGCCACAACGTCACCAAGGGCACCATCCGCCGCGCGGTCAGCGAGCACTCCTGCACCACCGTGCCCGAGGTCAAGAAGTGCACCAAGGCCGGTACGGGCTGCGGGAGTTGCGTCAAGGTCCTCGGCCAGCTCGTCAACGAGGAGCTGGAGGCGAGCGGCGTCGAGGTCGACCACGGCCTGTGCGGCTGCTTCTCCCAGACCCGCGAGGAGCTGTACGAGATCGCCCTCGCGCTGCGCATCCCCTCCTTCCAGGTCCTGCTGGACCGCTACGGCCGTGAGGGCGCCAGGGGCGGCGAGGGCTGCGAGGTCTGCAAGCCGGCCGTCGCCTCGATCATCGCCTCCCTCGCCCCGACCATCGGCGCCAGCGGCTATGTCCTGGACGGCGAGCAGGCGGCCCTCCAGGACACCAACGACCACTTCCTCGCCAACCTCCAGAAGAACGGCTCGTATTCGATCGTGCCGCGCATCCCCGGCGGCGAGATCACCCCGGAGAAGCTGATCGTGATCGGTGAGGTGGCCCGGGACTTCGGCCTCTACACGAAGATCACGGGCGGCCAGCGCATCGACCTGTTCGGCGCGCGGGTCGAGCAACTCCCCCTCATCTGGGCAAGGCTGGTGGACGCGGGCTTCGAGTCGGGCCACGCCTACGGAAAGTCCCTGCGCACGGTCAAATCCTGCGTCGGCCAGACCTGGTGCCGCTACGGCGTCCAGGACTCCGTCCGCATGGCGATCGACCTGGAGCTGCGCTACCGGGGGCTGCGCTCCCCGCACAAGCTCAAGTCGGCGGTCTCCGGATGCGCCCGCGAGTGTGCCGAGGCCCAGTCCAAGGACTTCGGCATCATCGCCACGGCCGCCGGCTGGAACCTGTACGTCGGCGGCAACGGCGGCGCCACCCCGCGCCACGCGGACCTGCTCGCACAGGACCTCTCGGACGCCGAACTCGTCCGCCTGATCGACCGGTTCCTGATGTTCTACATCCGCACCGCGGACCGCCTGGAGCGCACGTCGACCTGGCTGGAGCGGATTCCCGGCGGCCTGGACCACATCCGTGACGTGGTCGTCGACGACTCCCTGGGCATCTGCGAGGAACTGGAGTCGCTGATGTCCGCGCATGTCGCCGCCTACCGCGACGAGTGGGCCGAGACCATCAACGACCCCGAGAAACTGGCCCGGTTCGTGTCCTTCGTGAACGCCCCGGACACCCCCGACCCGGTCGTCGGCTTCGTCCCCGAGCGCGACCAGATCAAGCCGGACCTGCCGCTGCTGAGCATCGGCCGCCGCCCCTCGGAAGCCCTGGAAGGAAGCGCCCAGCGATGACCCTGGCACCCGAAACGACCAGCCTCACCGTCCAACTTCGCCTGACGGACTCCTGGTTGGCACTCTGCGACCTGTCCGCGCTGACGGCGGGCCGCGGAGTCGCCGCCCTGCTCCCGGACGGCGGCCAGGCGGCCGTCTTCCTCGACCGCGCGGGCCGGATGTACGCCATCGACAACCGCGATCCGTTCAGTGGTGCGGCGGTCCTCTCCCGCGGCCTGATGGGCTCCCACCAGGGCCGCCCGTTCGTGGCCTCACCCCTGCTGAAGCAGCGGTTCGACCTGGAGTCGGGCCGGTGCCTGGACGACGAGACGGTACGAGTGACGACGTACGAGGTCCGGATTTCCTGACGGCCGTTTCCTGACCGCCACTTCTTGACGCTTGTTTCCTGACCGCCATTTCCTGACGGCCGGGGTGACCGGGACCTTCTCGCGCCCGACGGTCACCCCGGTCTTACTTGACCGATCATTCTCGATTGCTCTACGGTCGCTCACATGGCCAGAACCAAGGAATTCGACCCGGACGCCGCACTGCAGTCGGCCCTGGAGCTGTTCTGGCGGCGCGGCTACGAGGCGACATCGATGACGGACCTCGTCGAGCACCTCGGCGTCGGCCGCGCCAGCATCTACGCGACCTTCGGCAACAAGCACGAGCTGTACCTGAAGGCACTGGACCGCTATCAGCAGGCGCGCAATCCGCAGCTCCTGCGGGAACTCTCCCAGCCAGGTCCCGCACTGCCCGCCGTACGAGCGGTGGTACGCCGCTTCGCGACCGAGGCGACGACCGAGGGAAGGCGCCTGAGCGGCTGCTTCGTCACCAACACGGCCGCCGAACTGGCACCCCACGACACGGCCGCGGCCCGCCGCGTCGAGCACAACTGGGACCACATCGAGACCCTGCTGCACTCGGCCCTGGTCCGCGCGCAGGCCCAGGGCGAACTGCCCGCCGGCCGGAACCCGCTCGCCCTCGCCCGCATGCTGCTGGTCCTGATGCAGGGCCTACGGGTGGTGGGCAAGGCGTCCGCGGACCCGGCCCGGGTCCAGGACGCGGCGGAACAGGCGCTGACGCTGCTCGACTGAAGACCACATTCCAAGGCTCGCGCACGCCTTCATACTGAACCGATCAGTCAAATAAGGGGATCCGGAATGACCGCACGCTTCTCGGGAAAGACCGCCCTCGTCACGGGCGCCGGTTCCGGCATAGGCAGGACCACCGCCCTGGCGTTCGCCGCGGAGGGCGCGCAGGTGGTCGTCGCCGGCCGCACCGCCGCGTCGCTCGACGAGACGGTCGCGCTGATCGAGGCGCAGGGTGGAAAGGCGCTGGCGGTGACCGCGGACGTGTCACGCCCGGACGAGGTGCGCGCCCTCGTCGAGGCGGCCGTCGACCGTTTCGGCTCTCTGGACGTGGCGGTGAACAACGCGGCCGTCTTCCACGGCGGAACACCGCTGGCCGACCTCCCGGAAGCCGACTGGCACGCCGAACTGGACATCAACGTCACCGGCGTGTTCCTCGCCCTTCAGGCGGAGATCCGGCAGATGCGGACGCAGCCGTCCGGCGGCGCGATCGTCAACCTCGCCTCCACCATCGGCCTGCACACCCGCCGCCCGGGCGTCGCCGCCTACGCCGCCGCCAAGGCCGCCGTCACCGCGCTGTCCCGCGCCGCGGCCCTCGACCACATCGCCGACGGGGTCAGGATCAACGTCGTCAGCCCCGGCGCCTCCGCCACCACGATGTCACTGCGGCCGGGCGAGTCGGAGGCCGAGCGGGCGGAGCGGGTACGTCACGAACTGCCGCTGGGCCGCGTCTCGAAGACCGAGGAGGTGGCGGCGGCCGTCCTCTACCTGGCGTCGGACGACGCGGCGTCGATCGTGGGCACGGACCTGGTGGTGGACAGCGGAAGCGCCCTCTGACGGGGGCCGGCACGGGCCGGACGCGGGCCGGACGCGGACCCGGACCCGGACCGGACGCGGACCGGGCACGGGCCGGACGCGGACCGGGCACGGGCCGGACGCGGACCGGGCACGGGCCGGACGCGGACCGGGCACGGGCCGGACGCGGACCGGGGCTCAGGTCACTTCGGAGCGAGAGCGTCGTAGGTCACGCCGGTGAGTTGCTCGGAGGCGCTCCAGAGGCGCTCGCCGACTGCGTCGTTGCGCGTCCACCCGGCCCGCCAGGAGCTCGCGGGCGCGCCGCGCCACATCGCGAACGAGGGTCCGGTGAAGGAGTCGGGCCGTACGCCGGGAGCGGTGGCGGCGTACAGCGTGGGCAGCGCTCCGGCGTCCGGGCTCTGCGCGAGGAGCCGGTTCCCGATCTCCATGACCCGCTCGGCGCCCTTGCGCCCCGCGAGCTTCGGCCCGGCGGTCTGGAGGTTGGTGGAGGCGTACCCGGGATGAGCGGCGGCAGCGACGACATCGGACCCGACACCGGCCAGCCGCCGCGCCAGCTCGTGGGTGAACAGAAGATTGGCGCTCTTGGACCGCCCGTAGGCGACCCAGCGTCGATACCCGCCGCGCTCGCTGTCGAGGTCGCGGATGTCGATGTTGGCGAGCACGTGGAACATGCTCGACACGGTCACGACGCGGGCGCCAGGGGTGGCGAGCAGCGCGGGAAGCAGCAGCCCGGTGAGCGCGAAGTGCCCCAGATGATTGACCCCGAACTGAGTCTCGAACCCATTGGAGGTACGTGCGAACGGCAGAGCCATGACCCCGGCGTTGTTGACGAGAAGATCAAGCCGCTCGCCATACACAAGGTCGAACATCGCCGCGAACTCCGCCACGGAGTCGAGATCACCGAGGTCCAGCCGTACGAACTCCACGTCCGCGCCGGGTACCTCGGAGGTGATCCGGTCCCCCGCCTCACTCCCCCGCGCCTCACTCCGACAGGCGAGCACGACCCGCGCGCCGCGCCGCGCGAGCTCACGCGCCGTGACGAACCCGATCCCGCTGTTGGCCCCGGTGACGACGGCCGTACGGCCACGCTGATCAGGGATGTCACTCACATTCCACCCAGCCACGCCCAAACCCCTCTCCACCACTGTCCGTCACACACCGTACGCTCAGTCTCGCCTGATCAGCTCGGGATCAATCCTCCGCCCCACAAGCGGCAACGCGCCCACGGCGGCGACGACCAGCACCCCGAGCGCACACGCGAGCAGCAGCGGAATCCCGCTCCCGTCCCAGAAGACGGCCCCACCCCCGGTGACCAGATAGCTCGACTCGGCCATCTTCCCCACCACCACCGCCAACACCAACCCCACGGCCAACGGCAACACCACCTGCACCACCTGCACAGCCCGCAACGTCCGCGCCCGAGCCCCCAACAAGGCCAACGCAGTAACCTGCGGCCGCCGCTCGACGGCCCGGTCGGTGGCCGCGACGAGGTATGCGGCTACGCCGATGATCAGGCCGAGGATCATGCCTACGGCCAGGAGGGTTTTTACGACGGTGATCTGTTGGAGTGCGAGGACCTGCAACCCCTGAGGCAGGACGATCGCAGTGGGGGCGGCGCCACCGATGCCGTCGAGGACACGGCCTACGGTCTGGAAGTCGGAGTCGCTGATCAGGATGAGAGTGGCACTCTCCGGGCGAGTGTCCCGCGGCACCATCGACGGCGGCACCAGGATCGCTCCGGTGCTGATCACCTGAGTGTCCACAGGGTCGTGGAAGCGAACTTTCTGATGCGGCACGGTGAGTTTCAGGTCACGGGGGTGCCGCCCGCCCCGCATGGCGTAAGAGACAGCGTCTCCTGCCCGGATGCTCTCCTGAACCTGCGTGGAATCCCACAGCCACAGAGGCCGACCGTCCACGCACCCTTCGACCGCCCGCACCGCCCGGCGCAGTTGGGTGCAAGTAGCCACCACCGCGTTGGCTCTCGGCGCCGTCACCGCATCGCCACCGCGCTCGGACTGCACGACAACGATGTGCGCCCGCAGATCTGGCAGGCTTTCGAGTACATGTTGCTGGGACGCGTCAGTCTGCTCAAGCAGCACGTCGTACCGCTGGACGGGCGAGGTGTTCTTAGAGACCTGGTTCAGCTCAATGAGCACACCTTGTGCAAGCGAAGCCACGAAGACCAGCAGGACCAGACCCGTCGCCACCCGGAGCGCGCCACCTGGCTCGGCCTCGTTACGCCGCATCGCGAGACTGAGGGACAGCGACTGCGTTGAGCGCGCCGTGCGTCGCGCCAGGTACCGGGACAGCGCGGGAAGTGACAGCGCAAGCCCCGCACCGACCAGAATCACCGCCGATGGCACCAGCACCGAGGACAGTGCCGTGCTCGTGGGTGCATGCCCGGTGGCTCCGGCGATGCAGTAGCCCGTCAGAATGCCCATGCCTGCGGTCAACGGAAGGAATCCCCACCTTGACGGCGGCTTCTCCACTGCGCTGCGCCGGACAGCCAACGGGTTTGCTGCTGCCTTACGTGCGCTGGCACGGCCTACAAACCAGGCGAGCGCTGGACAGCCCACGAGGCACACCAGAAGGGTCGAGGCGGACAAGGCCCCATCGGCCGGGTACCACTTGAATCCGGGCAGACCGATCCGCGAGACGAGCTGGTTCACGACCTCGTACTCGCCAAGACCCAGAACAGCACCCACACCGGCCGCCGCAACGGTCTCTGCGGCGTTCACCCGTTGAGTGCCCTTCCTGCTCAGCCCCAACAGGCGGAGGGCAGCCAATCGGCGTGTCCGTTCTGCGGCGGAGAGGCGTGCGCACACGGAGAGGAAGACTGCGAGGGGGAGCAGCACGACTGCGGCCATCGTGAAGCGGACGATGTCGAGAGTGGATGCCTCCACGGTGGGGTCCGGCGCATAGTCCATGCCCCACTGCTTCACGGGATAGCCGTCGGGCAGTTCGGCGCGGGTCATGCCCACGTATGCAACGAGTTCATCCGAACGAGCGAGCCCTTGAGCTCCGATCAGCCCAGCCTCCTTACCCGGAAAACGCTGCGCCACCGCCGGTTCGTCTCGCAGCAGTCGATGCAGCCGGGGAGAGACGATCACCTGGCCATCTCGTGGGATCGACTTCAGACCGGGCGGCGGTTCGATGGACTTCGTCCCACGTGCGATGAAGATCCGGGTGAGAGGGGCTGCGCCATAGGGGTCGGTGCGGCTGAGAGTCAGCGGAAAACCGTCGCGGATCGACTGGCCAGACTGATCCCGCGGGACGACGGGCTGTCGGCCTGCGATGCGCCCGTCCTGCGCCGCGATGATTCCGGGAATGGCGAGCACGATGGCCAGACAGCACACACCGAGCGATCCACCCACCGCCATGAGCACGAATCGCGTACGGTTGCCACGCCCGCTGCCGAGCAACAGCCGCAGACCCAAGAGGAGTTCCTTCACGTCACGTCCTGTTCTCGGGCGAGCACACCGTCGGACATCGTGTAGCGGCTGTCCGCTCGGGCCGCGACCTTCGGGTCGTGGGTAACGAGGACGACCGCTGTGCCCTGCGACCTGGCGAGGGTGAGGAATTCCTGCAGCACGGTGGCGGCGTTGGCGCTGTCGAGCGATCCGGTCGGCTCGTCTGCGAAGACAACGGTCGGCCGATGCACGAGAGCGCGTGCTACGGCGACCCGCTGGTTCTGGCCGCCCGACACCTGTGAGGGGCGCCGCTCCCGCAGTTCGGCGAGCCCAAGCCGTCCCAGTACCTCGCCAGCGGCAGCAAGCGCCGTGGTCTTGCGCTGCCCGGCCAGCCTCAGTGGCAGAGCGGCGTTCTCCTCCACGGTCAGTTCGGGCAGCAACTCGCCGTGCTGGAAGACGAATCCGAAGCGGTCACGGCGAAGGGCGCTGAGTTCGTCGTCGTCGAGTGCACCCAGCGGGCGTCCTTCGAAGCGGACTTCGCCGCCTGCGACGGGCAATACTCCGGCCAGGCAATACAGGAGGGACGACTTGCCCGAACCGCTCTGCCCGCTGATGGCCACAACCTCGCCCTGGCCGAGCGCAATGGAAGCACCCCTGACAGCGTGCGACTGCCCGTAGAAAAGATCGATCCCTCTGGCCGACAGGACTTCTGACGTACTGATGTGAGCCTCCAAGTAAGGCGGGAAGGAACGGACCCGGGCCTACGCCCGGGTCCTGGGCATCGGAAAATCCGCCTACGGCTTGAAGTGGTTTGTGAAGGAGCAGTTGTCCGGCCGGAGGGATCCACGATCACGACAGGCGCGCAGATCTGCGTCGTCGGTGAACTGCTGGGCCCCGTCCCAGTTCAGGTGGTGCATGAACACCGTCTGCCGCTGCTTGCCGTTGTAGCGAACCCAGTCGTGCCCTTCGACGCGAACCTGCATATAGACGTTGTGACCGTCACTGGCCGAGACATCCTTGAGATGCCCAGCCCATTCGAAAGCACCATGGTTCTGGCCGGCCGCATTAAACCTGTACTGCCCCTTGTCGAAGGTCACGCCAGTCGGGGTCATTTGCGGCAGATCATGCCAAGACCCCGCCATCGACGTCCCGGCCCCAACGAGAAACACCCCGGCCGCCACCACGCCAACCATCGCCGTCTTCATCCGTCACCCCTCTACCTCCCGAAGACCCCGTCGGCCCCCAGGAGTTACAGAAGGTAATGGATCAGTAACGCGCTGAATCCTTTGGCCTACGAATCGCCATCCCATCAGGTGATCCGGAAGCACGGGACGCACGAGCGGGCGCCGACCTCGGCGACCAGCGTCAGGGCGTCGCGTAGTCGTTCGGAAAGGGCTGGGTGTCCAGGTGGAAGCATTCGGCGGTGGGGCCCGGCATCGGGGCCGACGGTGCGCCGGTCTGGGCCCAGTCCTCCACGCGGGCGGGGGAGGCAGGTCGACGGGGCAGTGTCGCGGTGCGGGGTTCCTCGCGGGCGTAGGTCTCCGGGGCCGGCCCGCGCCGGTGGCGGAGAGGCCGAGCTGCACGCGGCACCGTACGGAGGGCTCGACGCCTTCGTACGGCACGACGGGACGGCACCTCCGCACAAGGTGCCGCCCCGTTTCTTTCGTACGCCGGAGCCGTCGGCCGTCGGTGAGGGTCAGGTTTGACCGTCGGCGGCCCCGGAGTTCCAGCGCGCTAGCGGTGGTCGCTGCCCTTCGCCGTCGACGCCGCGCGGCCCGCCTCCAGGCGTGCCACCGGGATCCGGAAGGGGGAGCAGGACACGTAGTCCAGTCCCACCTCGTGGAAGAAGTGGACGGACTCGGGGTCGCCGCCGTGTTCGCCGCAGACGCCGAGCTTCAGGTCGGGGCGGGTGGCGCGGCCGGCCTGCACGGCCGACTTCACCAGGGAACCCACACCGTCCCTGTCGATGGTCTCGAAGGGGGAGACGCCGAAGATGCCCTTCTCCAGGTACGCGGTGAAGAAGCTCGCCTCCACGTCGTCCCGGGAGAAGCCCCAGACGGTCTGCGTGAGGTCGTTCGTACCGAAGGAGAAGAACTCGGCGGCCTCGGCGATCTGACCGGCGGTCAGCGCGGCCCGCGGGAGTTCGATCATCGTGCCGATGGCCAGCCTGAGGTTCGTGCCGGCGGCCTCCTGCACCTCCGCGATGACCTGGTCGGCCTCCTCGCGGACGATCTCCAGCTCCTGGACCGTACCGACGAGGGGGATCATGATCTCGGCCCGCGGGTCGCCCTTGGCGTTCTTGCGTTCGGCGGCCGCCTCCGCGATCGCCCGTACCTGCATGGTGAACAGGCCGGGGATGACCAGGCCGAGACGTACGCCGCGCAGACCCAGCATCGGGTTCTGCTCGTGCAGCCGGTGCACGGCCTGCAGCAGGCGCAGGTCGTTCTCGTTGGCGTCGCCGCGCGACTCGGCCAGCGCCACCCGTACGGACAGTTCGGTCACGTCCGGCAGGAACTCGTGCAGCGGCGGGTCCAGGAGACGGATCGTCACCGGGAGGCCGTCCATCGCCTCGAAGAGTTCGACGAAGTCCCGCTTCTGGAGGGGCAGGAGCTCCTTGAGGGATTCCTCGCGCTCCGCCTCCGTGTCGGCCAGGATCAGACGCTCGACCAGTTCGCGCCGGTCACCGAGGAACATGTGCTCGGTGCGGCACAGGCCGATGCCCTGCGCGCCGAAGCGGCGGGCGCGGAGGGCGTCCTCCGCGTTGTCCGCGTTGGCGCGCACGCGCAGGCGGCGGACCCGGTCCGCGTACGCCATGATCCGGTGCACGGCCGCGACCAGCTCGTCCGCGTCGTCGGCGCCCGCGTGCATCCGGCCCTCGAAGTACTCGACGACCGGGGAGGGCACGACCGGGACCTCGCCCAGGTAGACCTTGCCCGTGGAGCCGTCGATGGAGACGACGTCGCCTTCCTCGATGACCACTCCGCCCGGGGCCGTCATCCGGCGCCGCTTGGTGTCGACCTCGAGCTCCTCGGCGCCGCACACGCACGTCTTGCCCATGCCGCGCGCCACGACGGCGGCGTGCGAGGTCTTGCCGCCACGCGAGGTCAGGATGCCCTCGGCCGCGATCATGCCGTCCAGGTCGTCGGGGTTGGTCTCACGGCGGATCAGGATGACCTTCTCGCCCGAACGCGACCACTTGATCGCGGTGTACGAGTCGAAGACCGCCTTGCCGACCGCCGCGCCGGGCGATGCCGCGATGCCCCGGCCGATCTGGTCGACCTTCGCCTGGTCGTCGAAGCGCGGGAACATCAGCTGCGCGAGCTGGGCGCCCGTCACGCGCTGGAGGGCCTCCGCCTCGTCGATCAGGCCCTGGTCCACGAGCTGCGTGGCGATACGGAAGGCCGCACCCGCCGTGCGCTTGCCGACGCGGGTCTGGAGCATCCACAGCTGGCCGCGCTCGATGGTGAACTCGATGTCGCAGAGATCCTTGTAGTGGTTCTCCAGGGTCTCCATGATCTGCATCAGCTGGTCGTACGACTTCTTGTCGATCGACTCCAGCTCGGCGAGCGGGACCGTGTTGCGGATGCCCGCGACCACGTCCTCGCCCTGGGCGTTCTGGAGGTAGTCGCCGTACACGCCCTGGTGGCCGGACGCGGGGTCACGCGTGAACGCCACACCCGTGCCCGAGTCGGGGCCGAGGTTGCCGAAGACCATCGAACAGACGTTGACCGCGGTGCCGAGGTCGTGCGGAATGCGCTCCTGGCGGCGGTAGAGCTTGGCGCGGTCGGTGTTCCAGGAGTCGAAGACCGCGTGGATCGCGAGGTCCATCTGCTCGCGCGGATCCTGCGGGAAGTCCCGGCCGGCCTCGGCCTTGACGATCCTCTTGAACTTGGTGACCAGCTTCTTGAGGTCCGCGGCATCCAGCTCCGTGTCGACCGTGACCTTCTTGGCCGTCTTCGCCGCGTCCAGCGCGTCCTCGAAGAGCTCGCCGTCGACGCCGAGGACCGTCTTGCCGAACATCTGGATGAGACGGCGGTACGAGTCCCACGCGAAGCGGTCGTCGCCGGCCTGCTTGGCGAGGCCCTGGACCGACTTGTCGGAGAGGCCGATGTTCAGCACGGTGTCCATCATGCCCGGCATGGAGAACTTCGCCCCGGAACGGACGGATACGAGGAGAGGGTTGTCGGCCTGGCCGAGCTTCTTGCCCATCGTCGCTTCAAGGGCATCGAGGTGCGCGCTCACCTCGTCACGCAGTGCCGCCGGCTCCTCGCCACTGTCGAGGTAGGTCTTGCACGCCTCGGTGGTGATGGTGAAGCCCGGAGGGACGGGAAGGCCCAGGTTGGTCATCTCGGCGAGGTTCGCACCCTTGCCACCGAGGAGGTCCTTGAGGTCCCTGTTGCCTTCGGTGAAGTCGTAAACGAACTTCGCCCCCTCAACGCCGCTGTCGCTGCTTTCAGCTACGTGGGGATCTTTGTTTTCCGACACGAGTCTCGACTCCTCGACGTCGCGGTGGCTGCCCTGACGGCCAGGAACATACCCAGATCGAAGGCGTCTGGGTACGTCTACTTGCACGTCATGCGCCTGTAACCACCCGTCCGCCACTCGATTGAAAGTCAAGCCTTGGCAAGCGGTCACGGCCGGATGTTTTCACTTCTTGAACGAATCCCCGCCCTCCGGAAGCAGTATACGCTCAGATGAGCGGTCACTGACACGTCTGAGTTTAATCGATGAACGATCAAGGGGTGGCACTGAGTGCCACCCCTTAGGGAAGTGCAGTCGGTCAAGATCCGCTCATCTGAGCGCTACCCCTATCAAGGGTGGCGAGAATCACGCAGCAAAGACGGCCTGGATTTCATCATGCGGACCACGATGTGGACGCGACGTGGACGCGACACATGGATGTCACACACCCCGCCGTCCATGGGCGTCACACAGGCGTCACACACCCAGCGCCGCCAGCCGTTCCTCCACCCGCTCCGGCGCATACAGGTACTCCACGACCAGCGCCCCGGCCCCCACCAGCCCCGCCCGCTCCCCGAGCCGCGAGGTCACCACGTCCAGATGAGCGGTCGAACGCGGCAGCGCCCGCTGATACAGCAGCTCGCGCACACCCGTGAGGAACGGGGTTCCGGCCAGATCCCCGGCGATCATCAGCACGCCGGGGTTCAACAGGGTCACCACGGTCGCGAGTACGTCCCCGACCTGGCGACCCGCCTCCCGCGCGAGCGCCATCGCCTCCGGGTGTCCGGCCGTCAGCAGGTCGCGCACATCCGATCCGGAGGTGGCCGGGACGCCGGACTCGGCGAGTCTGCGCGCCACCGCGCCACCGCTCGCGACGGCGGCCAGACAGCCGTACGAACCGCACCGGCACAGCGCGTCCGCGCCCACCCGGATGTGCCCGATGTCGCCTGCGCCCCCGTCGACGCCCCGGTAGATGGAGCCGCCGACGACCATGCCCGCACCGATACCGGTGGAGACCTTGACCAGGGCGAACGCCGAACAGTCCGGATAACCGGTGCGCTGTTCGCCGTACGCCATGAGGTTGGCGTCGTTGTCGACGAGTACGGGGATCCGGGCGCCGCTCCTGGTGATCCCGGCGCTCCAGGCGCTACCGGCGCCACCCGCGCTCTTGTTGCCGGTGTGCTCGGCGAAGGCGCGGCCCAGACGCCCGCGTATGTCGAAACCGTCCCAGCCCGGCATGATCGGCGGCTGCACCACCTTGCCGGTGTCGGTGTCCACCGGGCCCGGCACCGCGATCCCGATCCCGCACACCGCGTCCGCGCGCTGCCCGGCCTTCTCCAGCAGCTCGGCGAACCAGCGGCCGAGTTCGCCCAGCACGGCGTCCGGGCCGTCCTCGATGCGCAGACTTCCGTGGTGCTCGGCCTGGATCTCGCCGCTCAGCGAGACGACGGCGGCCCGGCCGTGCCGGGTGTCGAGGTCGGCGGCGAGGACGACGGCGTGTTCGTCGTCGAACTCCAGGGTGATCGAGGGCCGGCCGCCCTGCGGGGAGTCCACCGGGCCGCCCGCGCCCTCGCGCAGCCAGCCCGCACGGAAGAGCCGGTCGAGGCGCTGGCCGACCGTGGCCCGCGACAGACCGGTGGCCTGCTGCAGCGCGCCGCGCGTCGTGGCGCGCCCGCTGCGCACCAGTTCGAGCAGTTCCCCGGCGCTTGCCTGATGCCCGGCCCTCATGGCCTTCGCCGCCCTTCCCGCCGTCCCCGCCATGCCTGTCATGCCCAACCCCTTGCGTTCACCAACTCTGCATTACATATTGAGTTTTGCGTGTTAAATAGACGTAACCCTACGGTAGCTAGTGCCGAACCGATCGGCCGGACGTCTTCGGGGAGACCTGAGTGGACAGCACAACCCAACTCACCATCCGCCGCACGGGGATCACCGCCCCCGTGCGCACCTCGGGTTCCCCCGCTCCGCCCGGTTCGCACGAGATCACCCACTCCGGCGCGCATGTATACGATCCCGACCGGCCCGCCGGGTCGCTGCACCTCAGGGCCGCCCGGGTACTCGAAGGCAACTGGACGGGAACGTCGACGGTTCCCTCGCACGGTCTGTACCCGCACCAGTGGTCCTGGGACTCCGCCTTCATCGCGATCGGCCTGCGCCACCTGTCCCCCTTGAGGGCGCAGACGGAACTGGAGACGCTGCTCGGCGCCCAATGGGGTGACGGCCGGATCCCGCACATCGTGTTCAACCCCTCCGTTCCGCTCGACGCCTACTTCCCGAGCCCCGACTTCTGGCGCTCCTCGACCGCGGGGCGCGCTGCGGGCGCCCCGCGCACCGTACAGACGTCGGGCATCGTGCAGCCACCGGTGCACGCGCTCGCCGCCTGGCTGGTGCACCAGGCCGACCCGGGTCTGTCCCGGTCGCGCTCCTTCCTCTCCCGGATGTATCCCCGGCTGGCCGCCTGGCACCGCTATCTGCTGCACCGGCGGGACCTGGGCGGCGGCGGGCTCGCCTCCGTGGTCCACCCGTGGGAGCAGGGCATGGACAACAGCCCGTGTTGGGACGCCCCGCTCAGCCGTGTCACCCCGGCCGCGCCGCGCTCCTTCCGCCGCGCCGACCTCGACCACGGGTCCGCGGAGGACCGGCCGACGGACCTCGACTACGGGCGGTACGTGCGGCTCGCGACGGACTACCGGGACGGCGGGTACGCCGACGGCGCCGGCGAGTTCGCCGTCGAGGACCCGGCGTTCAACGCGCTGCTGATCGCCTCCGAGCACGCGCTCGCCGCGATCGCGCAGGAACTGGGCGCGGCGGGGACGGCGCGGCACGCCCGCGCGGAACGGTTGACGGCAGCGCTGGTGGAGCGCCTGTGGGACCCGGCGGAGGGGATGTTCTTCTGCCGGGACGTGTACGGCGGGGATGCGCGCGACGGGGGCGAGAACGGTGCTCTCGGTTCGGAGCGGCGCTCTGCCAAGAGCAGTGCTCACGAGTCGGAGAGGCGCTCTGCCAAGAGCAGTGCTCACTCTTCGGAGCGGCGCTCCCGCCAGAGCGGTGCTCACGCTTCAGAGCAGCGCTCTCGCACCGGTGCGCTCATCCCCGAGCGCAGCGTGGCCGGGCTGCTCCCGCTCATCCTCCCCGCACTCCCCCGCGACATCGCCGCCACCCTGGTCCGCACGGCGGGCGGGCCGCACTTCGGGCTCGGCGGGGTCGCCCGGCTGGCGCCGAGTTACGACCTGACCGGGCACGCCTTCGACCCGCACCGCTACTGGCGCGGCCCGGCGTGGTTCAACACGAACTGGCTGCTGGAGCGCGGGCTGCGGCTGCACGGGGAGCACGGGCGCGCGGAGGAGTTGCGGGCGGCGCTTCTGGAGACGGCAGACTCGTCCGGGTTCGCGGAGTACGTGGATCCGTACACCGGCGAGGCCTGCGGCGCGCTCGGCTTCAGCTGGACGGCCGCGCTGACACTGGACCTGCTGCACGAGCCCGCGGGCGCCGACCAGGCGGATCTGACGGATCGGGCGGATCTGACGGATCTGGCGAATCGGGCGGATCAGTCGACGCAAGTCGTGTCCCATCCGGGGCGCCGCGCGTTCGACAACGTACACGGCACGCCGCCACACGCATCGCACGCATCACACACGCCACACACGCCACACAGTTCATTCGAGACGGGCGCCAAGGGAGGGGACCGGGGATGACGGACCGGCATCATCTGCTCGTGCACGGTGGGACGTTCGCCGCCGTGGGCGACGGCGGGGACATCAGCGGGGTGCGCAGCGGCAGCTCCCCGGACGGGTTGTTCGTACGGGACGCCCGGCACCTCAGCCGCTGGCAGCTGACCGTCGACGGCGCGGTGCCCGAGGCGCTGACGCCGGTCGCGGACGGTGACACGGCGCGCTGTGTGCTCGTCCCGCGCGGCGGGCGCAACGAACCGCCCGCGTACACGCTCTTTCGTGAACAGGCCGTCGCCGACGGCGCGTTCGTGGAGGCGCTGCGCGTCACCAGCAACCGTCCGTCGCCCACGACCGTGCGCATCGCGCTCACCGTGGACGCCGACTTCACCGACCAGTTCGAGCTGCGCTCCGACTACCGTACGTACGCCAAGATCGGCGCCGTACGAGGGCGTCAGGTCCTCGACGACGGGGTGGAGTTCAGCTACCAGCGCGGGGAGTGGCGGTCCTGTACGACGGTCACCTCCGAGCCGCCGCCGGACGGAGTCGAGGAGACCGGCACCGGCGCCCGTCGCCTCGTATGGACCCTGGACCTCGAACCGCACGCCTCGGCGGAGCTGGCGCTGCGCGTCGCGGCCCGCCCGCACGGGGCGCTGAAGGACCCGGAGGTGCCCGCCTCACCCTCCGCGGCGAATGAACAACTCCTCGCGCTGGAAGGTGAGTTCGCGGACGGCGTGCCCTTCCCGACCGGCTGGCCGGAGCTGGCCGCGGCCTGCGCGCGCGGGCTGTCCGACCTCGCGGTGCTCCAGGTCCCGGCAACGGGCCCGGACGGCGAGGAGCTGCGGGTACCGGCGGCCGGAGTGCCGTGGTTCCTCACGCTCCTGGGCCGCGACGCTCTGCTGACCTCCCTGTTCGCGCTCCCCTACCGCCCCGAGCTCGCCGCCGCCACGCTGCCCGCGCTCGCCGCGACACAGGCGGCCGAGGTGGGAGCGGGTGCGGTGGCCCAGCCCGGCAAGATCGTGCACGAGGTGCGGCACGGTGAGTTGGCGCACTTCGGGCAGGTGCCGTACGGGCGGTACTACGGTTCGGTGGACGCGACACCGCTGTTCCTGGTGCTGCTCGGCGCGTACACCGAGCAGACGGGTGACCCGACCCTGGCCCGACGGCTGGAGGCCAACGCCCGGGCGGCGATCGGCTGGATGCTGGACCACGGCGGCCTGACCTCCGTCGGCTATCTCGTCTACCGCGCGGACGGCGGCGGACTCGCCAACCAGAACTGGAAGGACTCCCCCGGCGCGATCTGCTCCGCCGACGGGAGCCGTCCCAGTGGGCCGGTGATGGCCGCGGGCGCGCAGGGATACGCGTACGACGCACTGCGCCGCACCGCCCACCTGTCCCGTACGGTCTGGGGCGACGAGGTCTACGCCGCTCTGCTCGAACAGGCGGCGGGCGACCTCCGTGACCGTTTCCAGCGGGACTTCTGGATGAGTGAACACGCCTTCCCCGCGCTGGCGTTGGACGGTGACGGCCGTCAGGTCGACGCCCTCGCCTCGGACGCCGGGCACCTGCTGTGGTCGGGGCTGCTCGACAAGGAGTACGGCGAACTGGTCGGCCACCGCCTGCTGGAGCCGGACTTCTTCTCCGGCTGGGGCGTGCGCACCCTGGCCTCCGGCCAGCCGGCGTACCACCCGCTGTCGTACCACCGCGGTTCGGTCTGGCCGCACGACAACGCGCTGATCACGCTGGGGCTGGCCCGCTACGGCCTGCACGACGAGGCCCGGACGGTCGCCCACGCGCTCGTCGACGCCGCCACGGCCGCCGGCCACCGTCTGCCGGAGGTCCTCGCGGGGTACGGCCGCGAGACACACGGGGAGCCGGTGCCTTATCCGCACGCGTGCGTACGGGAGTCCCGTTCGGCGGCGGCACCGTTGGCGTTGCTCACGGCGGTCGGGGGCGCTTGAGGGCCCCCGACCCGAAAGTCAGCCCCCGGACGTGTCCAGTTCCGCGTCCTCGCTGATGCCCGCGCAGTCGTACGGGTCCTTGAGCCAGCCGTCCGGCAGGACGACCCGGTTGTTGCCGGACGTGCGGCCGCGCGGGCCGTCCGCGCCCGTCGGCCAGGGCTGGTCGAGGTCCAACTCGGCGAGGCCGTCGGAGAGTTCGGCGAGGGACGACGTGATCGCGAGCCGACCCCGCATTTCGGAGCCGACCGCGAAGCCCTTCAGGTACCAGGCCACGTGCTTGCGGAAGTCGATGACGCCGCGCGCCTCGTCGCCGATCCACTCGCCGAGCAGGGTGGCGTGGCGGACCATGACGGCCGCGACCTCGCGCAGGGTCGGGCGGACATAGGCGTCCTGGCGCCCCTCGAAGGCGGCCACCAGGTCGCCGAACAGCCACGGCCTGCCGAGGCAGCCGCGCCCGACCACGACCCCGTCGCAGCCGGTCTCGCGCACCATTCGCAGCGCGTCCTCCGCCGACCAGATGTCGCCGTTGCCGAGGACGGGGATCTCCGGCACGTGCTCCTTGAGGCGCGCGATGGCGTCCCAGTCGGCCGTGCCGCCGTAGTGCTGGGCGGCGGTGCGGCCGTGCAGGGCGATGGCGGTGACGCCCTCCTCGACGGCGATCCGTCCGGCGTCGAGGAACGTGATGTGGTCGTCGTCGATGCCCTTGCGCATCTTCATCGTCACCGGGAGGTCGCCCGCCCCGCTGACGGCCTCGCGCAGGATCGCCCGCAGGAGGTTGCGCTTGTACGGGAGGGCGGAGCCGCCGCCCTTGCGGGTGACCTTCGGGACCGGGCAGCCGAAGTTCAGGTCGATGTGGTCGGCGAGGCCTTCCTCCGCGATCATGCGGACGGCCTTGCCGACGGTCGCCGGGTCCACGCCGTACAGCTGGATCGAGCGCGGCTTCTCGGTCGCGTCGAAGTGGATCAGCTGCATGGTCTTCTCGTTGCGCTCGACCAGCGCTCGCGTGGTGATCATCTCGCTGACGAACAGGCCCTTGCCGCCGCTGAACTCGCGGCACAGCGTGCGGAACGGCGCGTTCGTGATCCCGGCCATGGGGGCGAGGACGACGGGCGGCTGGACCGTGTGGGGGCCGATCGACAACGGGGAAGCGGCGGTGGTGGCGGGCGCGAGGGCGGTCGTGGACATTCCCCCATTGTCGCGTACGCGGACGGGTGCGGTGACTGTGGTGACTGTCATGAACGAGTGCGGTGCGCGACAGAGGAGGGTCATTAGTTAGACGCACTATCGACATGGGCGTAGGCTGGAGAAATGCCCGAGCTCAGTCCCCGCCACCGTCTTCTGGTCCTCGCGATCTGCTGCATGAGCCTGCTGATCGTGAGCCTCGACAACACGGTCCTGAACGTCGCCCTGCCCTCGATGCAGAAGGAACTGCACGCGAGCGTGGCGGGTCTCCAGTGGACCATCGACGCGTACACGCTGGTCCTGGCGTCGCTGCTGATGCTTGCGGGCTCGACCGCCGACCGCATCGGCCGCCGCCGGGTCTTCAAGGCGGGCCTGGTGATCTTCACCCTCGGTTCGGTCCTGTGCTCCGTCGCTCCGAACCTGGACTCGCTCGTCGCCTTCCGCATGGTGCAGGCGGTCGGCGGCTCGATGCTGAACCCGGTCGCGATGTCGATCATCACCAACACCTTCACGGACCCGCGCGAGCGCGCCCGCGCGATCGGCGTCTGGGGTGGCGTGGTCGGCATATCGATGGCCGCGGGCCCGATCGTCGGCGGCCTGCTCGTGGACTCGGTCGGCTGGCGGTCGATCTTCTGGATCAACCTCCCGGTCGGCCTCGCCGCGCTCCTGCTCACCTGGCGTTACGTCCCCGAGTCCCGCGCTCCCAAGGCCCGCCGCCCCGACCCGGTCGGGCAGCTCCTCGTCATCGCGCTGCTCGGCTCCCTGACGTACGCGATCATCGAGGCGCCCAGCTCCGGCGCCCCCAAGACCCTCGCCTTCGGGGCGATCGCCGTCGCCGCGCTGCTCGGCCTGCTGTGGTACGAGCCCCGGCGCGCCGAACCCCTCATCGACCTGCGCTTCTTCCGTTCGGCGCCGTTCAGCGGAGCCACGGTCGTCGCCATCAGCGCGTTCGCCGCGCTCAGCGGGTTCCTGTTCCTCTCGACGCTCTATCTGCAGAACGTGCGCGGTCTGGACGCGCTGCACGCGGGCCTGTGGATGCTGCCCATGGCGGTCATGTGCTTCGTGTGCGCGCCGTTGTCGGGGCGGCTGGTCGGCAACCGGGGGCCGCGACTGCCCCTGCTGATCGCGGGGGTCTCGATGACCGCGAGCGGGATTCTCTTCGCCGCGTTCGAAGGTGAGACGTCGAACGTCACGCTCGTCATCGGGTACGTCCTCTTCGGCCTCGGCTTCGGCTTCGTGAACGCCCCCATCACCAACACCGCCGTCTCCGGCATGCCCCGCACCCAGGCCGGGGTCGCGGCCGCCGTAGCCTCCACCAGCCGCCAGATCGGCGGCACCCTCGGTGTCGCCGTGGTCGGCGCGGTCCTCGCCTCCGGCATCCGGGCCTCGGCGTACCGGGAGACGTTCGTGTCGGCCGCCCGCCCCGGCTGGTGGATCCTCGCCGGCTGCGGTCTCGCCGTGCTCGTCCTGGGCGCGCTGACCAGCGGACGCTGGGCACGCGGGACGGCCGAGCGGACGGCACGGCAGCTGGAGTCGGCGGAGGTCCGGGACTCGGTGAGCGTCCACGCCTAGGCGTGCCCTCGGCGTGTCCTAGGCGGCTTCCGTCTCCGCCGTCAGCGCGATCTCGTGCAGCTTCCTCAGGCGTTCGCGGTTCTGCTCGTCCACGGGGGCGTACGTCACCATGCGGGCGCCCATGTCGGGGGCCAGCCACAGGTCGGTGTGGGTGACGGTGAGGAGTCCGACGTACGGGTTCAGGAACTGTTTGGTCTTGCTGCGCGAGCCGCCGAACACCTCGTACCGCTCCCAGATGTCCCGGAACTCCGCCGACTCCGTCCGCAGCCGCTTGACCAGCATCTTCCAGGCGGGCTCACCAAGGTGACCGGCCATGGAGCTGCGCAGCTTGGCGGCCATCACACGCATGGTCTCGTCCAGGAGCACGATCGACTCGCGCCACTCCGGGTGCGTGTAGACGAGGATCATGCAGTTGCGGTCCTCGGGCGGTACGCCGTCGAGGTCGCGCATCATCAGCCGGGCGTACGTGCGGTTGTACGCCAGGATGTCGTAGCGGCTGTTCTGGATGCAGGCCGGGACCGGCTCCAGCTGGGACAGCACCTCGAGCAGGGCCGGGGTGAGGGTCGGGCACCGCGCGGCGGGCGTGGGGTCGACGGCTCCGGCCAGCCGGAAGAGATGGGCGCGCTCGCTGGGGTCGAGCAGCAGGGTGCGGGCCAGGGCGTCGAGGACCTGTTCGGAGACCTGGATGTCACGGGCCTGTTCGAGCCAGGTGTACCAGGTGACGCCGACGGCGGAGAGCTGCGCGACCTCCTCGCGGCGCAGGCCCGGCGTGCGCCGGCGGCGGCCGCGGGGCAGTCCGACCTCCTCCGGCGTGATGCGCTCACGGCGGTTGCGCAGGAAGGTGGCGAGCTCGTGGCGCCGGATCTCGCTGCCGCGGGGGGCGGTGGTGCCGTGCGGCTCGGGGTCCACCGGCCGGGGAGAAGTCACGGACACCGCCCGCTGAGCAGGGTCGATGGCCTCCACCGGCCGGGGAGCGGCGTTCTCCTGCGTCATCGTCGTCATGCCTCCAGCCTGCCGTTCACCGGAACCTGTTGCCAGGTAGTGCTTCTACCAGGATAAGGACACTCTGGTACCAGTCTGAGGTCAGGAGAACTCTGGAGGACGTGACCGAAACCGGAACCCTCAGGACTCCAGTCCGCTCGCCCTCCGCAGCACCCGTGCTCAGCGGCCTCGGCCTCTTCACCGTGCTGCTCGGAGCGGCACTGCCCCTCATCGACTTCTTCATCGTCAACGTAGCCCTCCCGACCATCGGCCGTGACCTGAACGCGAGCGAAGCCGTCCTCGAACTCGTCGTCGCCGGGTACGGAGTCGCGTACGCCGTCCTGCTCGTCCTCGGCGGCCGCCTCGGCGACCTCTTCGGGCGACGCCAGTTCTTCCTCGGCGGCATGGCGGCCTTCGGCCTGACCTCCCTGGCGTGCGGGCTCGCGCCCAGCGCCTGGACGCTGGTGGCGGCGCGCGTCGCCCAGGGCGCGGCGTCCGCGGCGATGCTGCCGCAGGTGCTCGCCACCATCCAGGCGGCGACGGCGGGCCCGCGCCGCGCCAAGGCCATGGGCCTGTACGGGGCCACGGCCGGTCTGTCCATGGTGGCCGGGCAGATACTCGGCGGCCTCCTCGTCGCGGCGGACATCGCGGGCACCGGCTGGCGCGCGGTGTTCCTCGTGAACGTGCCCGTCGTGATCCTCGGCCTGATCCTGGCCACGCGCGCCGTCCCCGAGACGCGCTCGCAGCACCCGGAGCCGATCGACACCCCCGGCACGGTGCTGCTCGCCGTGTCCCTTCTCGCGCTCCTCGCCCCGCTCACCGAGGGCAGGGCGGCGGGCTGGCCCCTGTGGACCTGGCTGTCGCTGGCGCTGTTCCCCCTCGCGGCGGCGGCGTTCTACTTCGTCGAGCGCCGGGAGGACCGCGAGGGCCGTACGCCCCTGGTGCCGCCGAGCCTGTTCGCGCTGACCTCGCTCCGCCGGGGCCTGATCATGATCGTGCCGTTCTCGATCGGCTTCAGCGGCTTCATGTTCGTGATCGCGGTGGCGCTGCAGCGGGGTGCGGGCCTCGGCCCAGTCCCGGCGGGCCTGGCCCTGGCACCGATGGCCGTGGTCTTCTTCGTCGTCTCCCTCTGCGGCCCCCGGCTGATCGCCCGCTACGGCACCCGGATCGTCACGGCGGGCGGGCTGATCCAGGCGGTGGGCGTGGCTCTCATCGCGCTGGCCGCCTGGCGGTCCTGGCCCGACCTGGGCGTGTGGCAACTGCTGCCGGGCGCGGCGGTCGCGGGCGCGGGCCAGGCACTCCAGCTCCCCGTCCTCATCCGGATCATCCTCTCCGAGGTGCCGTCCGCGCGGGCCGGAGTCGGCAGCGGGGTCATGGCCACCACCCAGCAGTCGGCCCTCGCCATCGGCGTCGCCACCCTGGGCACCCTCTTCCTGTCCCTCGCCTCGAGCAACGGCATGCGGGACGCCCTCGTCACCACCCTCCTGGTCCAACTGGCGGGCGTGGCCCTGACGACGGCCCTGAGCCTGCGACTGCCGCGCACGATCAGCTGAGCTGCGGGCGCAGTCGGAGCATCCGCTCCATGGCGCAACTCCTCAGTGACGGACCAGACAGAAGGGATGTCCTGCCGGATCGGCGTAGATGTGCCAGCCACGCCCGTCGGAGACGTCGAGGGGCGTCGCGCCCAGAGCCAGGACCTGTTCCCGCGCCCGGTCCAGGTCGGGGACGCCGAAGTCCAGGTGGAACTGCTGGGGGCGGGCGGGATCGGACCACTGCGGAGGGCGGTACTCCGTGGCCGGGACTCGCTGGAAGGCGAGCACGAGACCGGACGGCGTGTGCAGCGTCGACCAGGCCTCGCCGAGCGCCCAGCGCGGGTCGGGCCGGTTGACGGTCCCACCGAGCAAGGCCTCGTAGAACTCGGCGAGTCGGAGCGGCTCGGGGCAGTCCAGCACCACGCACTGCAGCTCGGCGATCACGCGCCGATCCTAGGTCCTGTCGTCACATTCCCGTCGTCCGCCCGGAGGGCGGGCCCTGCGGCGTCATGGGGGTCCCCCTGCTCGAGCGGAGTCGAGAGCTTGGGGGAGCGTGCTCTCGGCG
>NZ_JBHVST010000040.1:0-91949 GCF_042885015.1 Streptomyces sp. NPDC058086
GCTCATCCACAACGAGGCGACCACCGAGATCCCCGTTCATCTGCTCTTCCGGGACGACCCCGAACCGGTGTCCGTGCCGCTCTCGCCCGCCGTGGTGGGGCGGCGGCGCGGCACGGGCGAACAGCCCCGGATCCGGCGTCCCCTGCTGGGCCGGGCCCCGCGCCCGGTGCCGGAGGTCGACCCCGAACTGGTGGAGCGCCCCGCACGGGTGCTGCCCGGAGTGGCGGGTGTGCTGGCCGGGGCCTGCGGGGTGGCCGGATGTGTACTCACCACCTGGTGGTCGGGTGTGCTTCCGCACAGCGCGGGGAGGGTGATCGGGCTGCCCTGGTACGCGGGCGCCGGGATCGGCCCCGCGCAGTGGGCCGCGTACGCCGGGGCCGGCGCGCTCGGACTGTTCGGGTTCGGCGGGCTCTCCCGCGGCCGGACCGGGCGGGCCTGGGTGCTCGGCCTCTTCGGCCGCTACCGGGGCACGGTCCGGCGCACCGGGCTGTTGTGGATCAACCCGATGGTGCTGCGGCGCAGGGTCGACGTACGGCTGCGGCACTGGCGCAGTGAGCCGATGTCGGTGGTCGACGCGAACGGGGTCGCGCTGCGGGTGGTGGTGCTCGTGGTGTGGCGGGTCAAGGACACCGCGCGGGCCGTGCTCGGCGTCGAGGACCACGAGACGTATCTGCGCGAGTGCGTGGAGGCGGCGATGTCGCGGATGCTCTCGCAGCTGCCGGCCGAGGCGCCGCCCGCCGTCATCAAGGACGTGGCGACTCTGCGCAACACGGACGTGGTCGGCGAGGTGCTCACCGGGATGATCGCCGCGGACACCGCGCCGGTCGGCCTGGAGGTGTTCTCGGCGCAGCCGACCCGGATCGAGTACGCCCCCGAGGTCGCGGCCGTGATGCAGCGCCGCCGGATCGCGACCCTGGACGCCCAGCACCGCGACACCGTGCTCACCTCCGTCGTCGACTCCGTCGAGGACACGGTGACCCGGCTGACCATGCGCGGGCTGGTCGAACTCGACGACTACGAGCGCAAGGCACTGGTGAAGGACCTGACGGTGGCGTTCTACACGGGGCACAGGGAGGCCTCGCCGTGACGGGGACCGACAACGGGGCCGTGACGGGGACCGACAGCTTGGTAATTGGTCTGGACATGTTCAAGTCGCGGCAATAATCTGGGACTTGGTCTAGACCTGAAAATCGCGCGCACGGCTCACGAGAACCTCCCCCACGTCCTCCAGGAGCGGCAGCATGCGCATACGGACGACCAAGACCCATGCGGCAAGGGTCCGTGCCACCAGGAAAGCCAAGTTGTACGCCGCTGTCGTGGGCCTCGCCACGGCGGGCACGTTCGTGCTCTCCACCGGCGGAGCCGACGCCCACGGCTACACCGACCAGCCCCTCAGCCGGCAGAAGTTGTGCGCCGCCAACGGCGGCAGTGTCGCGGGCTGCGGCGACATCCAGTGGGAGCCCCAGAGCGTCGAGGGCCCGAAGGGCTTCCCGGCGGCGGGTCCCGCGGACGGACAGATCTGCTCCGCGAACCACACCAACTTCGGCCAGCTCGACCAGCCCAAGACCCCCTCGGGTGCGGCCTGGCCGACGACCAAGGTCACCGGCGGGCAGAGCTACACCTTCCGCTGGCAGTTCACGGCCGTGCACGCCACGACCGACTTCAAGTACTTCGTCACCAAGTCCGGCTGGAACCAGAACCACGCACTGACCAGGGCGGACCTGAACACCACCCCGTTCCTGACCGTCCCGTACAACGGGCAGCGCCCGCCGTCCACGCTCAGTCACACCGGCACGCTGCCCTCCGGACTGAGCGGTCACCATGTCATCCTCGGCGTGTGGACGATCGCCGACACCGCGAACGCGTTCTACTCGTGCGCGGACGTCACGTTCTGAGTGCGTCCCGACCGGAAATGTTCTGAGCCTCTCTTGAGGAGCTCGCGCACCCCCCACGGGTAGGTTCCACGCACGTCGACATGACCATGACGGCGTGCGTGGAGCTGTACCGGACAACGGGGGAATGTCGTGGACGTGTTCTTCTATGCCGTGCCAGGGCTGATCATGGCCGTTGCCATATTCATGGCGGTCGCGGTGATCCGTCGCTCACTGGACATGAACCGGGCCTGGAGCAGCGGGCTGACCGCCGAGGCGCGCTGCTTGCGGTCCTTCACGACGACCAGCGGCGGCATGGGCGACACCTCTGTGAGTACGACCCTGCACCACGTGTACGAGTTCATGACGCGCGACGGCCGCACGGTCCGCTTCGAGGAGCCGAACGGCCCGGCGACGATCATCGAGGGCGACATCGTCCCCGTCCACTACATCGCCGAGCGCCCGGAGAAGGCCACGGCTCACACGCCGAGCCGGGGCAAGCTGGCCGCGGGAACCGTGGGCATCCTGGTCTTCTGCACGGTGATCGTCCTCTTCTGCATCGGCTTCATGGTGGGCGTCCACGGGTTCTTCTCGATGGACGACTCGTCCGGCGGAGACGACTTCGAAGGCACGGGCCTCCCCTTCTGACAGCCCGTCAATTATCGTGCGCCCCCATGGGGTCCATGAGGCGTACCGTCGCGGAACTCGTACAGGAACGGTGGGGCGACCACCGGCCGGGACTGTGGTTCGAGGGGCGGGTGCTGAGCCATCACCGGGTGGCCGCGGGCGCCGCGGCGCGGGCGGCGCTCCTCGCCGACCTGCTGCCGCCGGGCGCCGCACCGCACGTCGGGGTGCTGCTCGACAACACCCCCGAATATCCGCTCTGGTTGAGCGCGGCGGCCCTCTCCGGTGCCGCCGTCGCCGGGATCAACCCGACCCGGCGCGGCCCCGAACTGGCCCGCGACATCCTGCACACCGAGTGCCGTGTCCTGGTCACCGAGCGGACCCACCTGCCGCTCCTCGACGGCCTCGAACTGCCCGGCGTACGCGTCCTGGTCACCGGCACCGAGGCGTACGGGGAACTCCTCGCGCCGTACGAGGGCGCGAAGCCGGACGCGGCGCCCTCCGTGTCGCCGGACGCCCGCCTCCTCCTCTACTTCACCTCCGGCTCGACCGGCGCCCCCAAGGCCGCGATCTGCACCCAGGGACGGCTGGCCGCCGCCGGGCGCTCGCTCGTCGAGCAGTTCGGGGTGCGCCCGGACGACACGCACTACATCTGCATGCCGATGTTCCACGGCAACGCGGTGATCGCCGACTGGGCGCCCGCGCTGGCGGCGGGCGCGGGGATCGCGCTGCGGCGGCGCTTCTCGGCGTCGGGGTTCCTCGCGGACGTACGGGCCTGCGGGGCGACGTACTTCACCTATGTGGGCCGCGCGGTGCAGTACCTGCTGGCCACGCCCGCCCGCGGCGACGACCGTGACAACCCGCTGCGGATGGGCTTCGGGACGGAGGCCGGGGCCGTGGACGCGGCCGCCTTCGAGAAGCGCTTCGGGGTACGGCTGGTGGAGGGGTACGGCTCGTCCGAGGGCGGCGCCGCCATCCAGTGGACGCCCGGCGCCCCGGCGGGCGCGATCGGGCGGGCGGCGCCCCGCGACGACCTCGCGGTGGTCGACCCGGAGACAGGGGCCGAGTGCCCGCCCGCCGTCTTCGCCGAGGACGGGAGGCTTCTCAACGGGGACGAGGCGATAGGGGAGTTGGTGAA
Source organism: Streptomyces sp. NPDC058086 (assembly GCF_042885015.1). Lineage (NCBI taxonomy): Bacteria > Bacillati > Actinomycetota > Actinomycetes > Kitasatosporales > Streptomycetaceae > Streptomyces > Streptomyces sp. NPDC058086. The sequence continues at coordinate 3,634 of NZ_JBHVST010000040.1, forward strand.
CCGCGGACCCAACCCCTTCGAGGGCTACTGGTGCAACCCCGCCGCGGACGCCGACCGCCGCCGCGAGGGCTGGTACTGGACCGGCGACCTCTTCTACCGCGACAGCGACGGCTTCCTCTACTTCGCCGGGCGGGCCGACGACCGGCTGCGCGTCGACAGCGAGAACCTCGCCGCCGCGATGATCGAGAACATCCTCACCCGCCACGAGGACGCCGCCGCCGTGGCGGTGTACGCGGTTCCGGACCCGGTGGCCGGGGACCAGGTGATGGCGGCGATCGCGCCGCGTGAGGGGGCCGGATTCGACCCGTCGGCCTTCGCGGCCTTCCTCCTCGCCCAGCCCGACCTGGGGACGAAGATGGCACCCCGCTTCGTCCGGATCGTGAAGCGGATGCCGGTCACCGCCACCAACAAGATCCACCGGGTGGGGCTGCGCCGCGAGGGCTTCCGCTGTGCCGACCCGGTGTGGTGGCGGCCGCCGGGGGAGTCCGCGTACCGCAGACTGCGCGAGCCGGACATCGACGGGCTGCTGGCCGAGTACCGGGCGCGCGGACGCGAGAAGTTGCTGCCGACCGGGTAGATTCCGGGCGCGCTTCCCGCGCGGGGGGTGCCCGCCGGCCGGAACTTTCGGCGACCCGGCGGACGTCCCGTCTCAGGGAGTCCCGGGACAGAGGAATCCCCTCCGCCCCACAGGGGGAGGATGCCTCCGGACACCTGTGCCGTCCGCGCCGAGGAAAGCCGAAGAAAGAGGGAACATGCGTCACCTGATCCGGGTCGTGAACATCGCCGGTGCCGCACCGCCATCCGGCGCGTGGGGGCGGGCGGCGGTCCGGGGACGGCTCGTGGCGCGGCACCGGTGACGGCCGAGGGGCGCTACCGCGTCCTGGTCGCCGGCTACTCCGTCTCCTCGTACGGCACCTTCCTCAACATGGTGGCGCTCAACCTGTTCGTCTACGCCACCACCCACAGCGCACTCGCCATCGGACTGTTCATGGCGGTGCGGCTGGGCGCGGGGTTCCTGGCGGGGACGGTCGCGGGGCGCGTGCAGGCCCGGTTCGGGGTCAAGCCGGTCATGCTGTGGGCCAATATCGCCCAAGCCATTGTCATGTTCCTGCTGGTAGTGACGCCGGACGGGGGACTGCGGACCGGCGTGCTGTTCACGGTGTCCGCGGCCGTCGGGGCGTGCAGCACCGTGTTCATGGTCGCGCTGCGCAGCTCCATCCCCGACCTGGTCGGCGCGGACCGGCGCGCCTGGGCCAACTCACTGATGGTGGGCGGGCGTTCGCTGGCGATGGTCGCCGGGTTCGCCTCGTCCGGTGTGGTGGTGCCCTGGCTCGGCTTCACCGCCGCGTTCCTGGTGGACGCGGCGAGCTTCGTGGTGTGCGCGGCGGCGGTCGCGTGGCTGCCGGGCATCGAACGCGCCCCCGAGCCCCCGCGGGCGCCCGACGAACCCCGCGAGAAGCGCGGCGTGTGGGCCGCGACGACGGCGCTGGCCACCGTGCCCGCGCTCGGCCTCATGATGTGTCTGCGCACCGTCGACGCCCTCGGCTCCTCCTCGCACAACGCGGCCCTGCCCGTCTACTCCAGCACGCTCCACCCGGACGACCCGGCCGCGTTCGTCAGCCGCTTCTGGCTGTTCTGGGCGCTGGGCAACGTCCTGGCCCAACAGGTCATCCAACGCTGGGCCAAACGCTCCGGACGGGCCGTCGGCGCACTCGGTTTCGGTCTCGGCACCATCGTCATGTCCTCCGCGTTCATCCTCGGCTTCGCCGGGTTCCCGATGGCGGCGACCGTGCTGATCGCCCTCGTCGCGGGCGCCGCGGACGGGCTCACCGAGGTGTCGTACACCTCGCATCTGCAGACCCTGCCGGAGACCCTGCGCGGCCACGCCTTCGGGCTCACGGCGACGGTCGAGAACCTCGGCTTCGGGATCGGCATGATCGGGGTGTCGGCGGCTCTCGAATCGTTCTCCGCGTTCACCGTCGTGGCCTGGTCGCACGGCCTCGCCATCGTGGTCGCGGGGATCTACCTGCTCCGGTTGTACGCGGTCCACGGCGCCGGCAAGGAGGGGACGAGCGGTGCGTACGGCAGTCGTCGGGATGGCGCTGAGATTTCCGGGAGCTGACACCCCCGACGGGTACTGGCGGGACATCCGGGCGGGCGTGACGCATGTACGGCGGTTCACCGACGCCGAGCTGGCGGCGGCCGGGTTCGCCCCCGAGGAGTACGGCGCGCCCGACTTCGTGGCCGCGAGCGCCCCGCTGCCCGGCATCGACGGCTTCGACGCGGCCTTCTTCGGGATGAGCGCCCGCGAGGCCACGGTCACCGATCCGCAGCAGCGGCTGTTCCTGGAGTGCGCGCACCACGCCCTGGAGGACGCGGGGTACGCGCAGCCGCGCGCCGGGGTGCGGATCGGGGTGTGCGGGAGCACCGGCTACCGGCTGTACTCGCTGCACAGCTACCTCGCCAACAACCTTGCGGAGGAGTCGGGTTCCGGCGACTGGCAGCGGCAGAAGCAGGCGCAGGTCGGCAACTACCCCGATTTCGCGGCCCCTCGGGCGGCCCACCGGCTCGGACTGACGGGTCCGGCCCTGAACGTGGCCACCGCCTGCTCGTCGTCCCTGGTGTCCGTCCATCTCGCCCGCCAGGCCCTGCACTTCGGCGACGCGGACCTCATGGTCGTCGCCTCGGCCGCCCTGCACGTGCCCCAGGTCACCGGGCACCGGCACGTACGCGGCTCGACGATCTCGCGCTCCGGGACCGTGCGCGCCTTCGACGCCGACGCGGACGGCACCGTCGGCGGCAACGGCGTCGCCGCTGTCGTCCTCAAACCGCTGGAGAGGGCGCTCGCCGACGGCGACACCGTGTATGCGGTGATCGCCGGGTCCACCGTCACCAACGACGGCGCCGACCGGGCCGGGTTCGCCGCGCCGGGCTCCACCGGCCAGCGCGACGCCGTGCTCGGCGCGCTGCGCGCGGCCGGGGTGCCCGCCGACTCCGTCGGCTACCTGGAGGCGCACGGCACCGGCACGCTCAAGGGCGACCCGATCGAGTTCGCCGCCCTCACCGAGGCGTTCCGGCTGCACACCGACCGCACCGGCTTCTGCGCGCTGGGCTCCACGAAGTCGGCGATCGGCCACCTGGACAGCGCGGCCGGTCTTGCGGGGCTGATCAAGGCGGTGCTGGTGCTGCGGCACGGGGAGATACCGCCGCTGGTGAACCACACCCGCCCCAACCCGGCCCTGGACGTGACCGGGAGCCCCTTCGTCCTGCCCACCCGCGCGCTGCCCTGGCCCGCCGAGGAGGGCCGCCCGCGCCGGGCCGGGGTGCACTCCATCGGGATGGGCGGGACGAACGCCCACGTGATCCTGGAGGAGGCGCCGACCCCGGCCCCCCGCCCGCCGGACCGTGGGCAGGCCCCCGCACTGCTGCCGCTGTCCGGCCACACCCCCGAGGCGCTCCTCGCCTCCGCACGGGCCTTCCGCGACCATCTCACCGAACACCCCGGGACCGACCCCGCAGACCTGCTCCTCACCACCGCGCTCGGGCGACGGCATCTGGAACACCGGCTGGTGGTCACCGCCGCGGCCGGCGACACGGCGGCGGCGCTGGACGCCTTCGTGCGGGGCGAGGCGGGGGCGTACGCGCACGGCGTCGCCGGGGCGGAGGCGGGCGGCGGACCGGTGTTCCTCTTCACCGGCCAGGGCAGCGGGTACGACGGGATGGGCGCGGCGCTCGCCGAGCGGTTCCCGGTGGTGGCCCGCACGTTGGAGGAGTGCGCGGGGATCCACCGGGACGAGACGGGCGAGGAGGGATTCCTCGACCGGTTGCTGGGCGGCGCCGACGGTGGTCCTCCGGAGGCGGCGCGGGCCCGGGCCCCGGAGGGAGTGCGGTCCTGGGACCCGGAAGGAGCGCGGGTCTGGGACACCGCCTTCGCTCAGCCGGCGCTGTTCGCCCTGCAGGTCGCGCAGGCGCGGCTGTGGCGGCGGTTCGGCGTCGAACCGGTCGCGGTGGCCGGGCACAGCGCCGGGGAGTACGCGGCCCTGTGCGTGGCCGGGGCGCTGACGCTGGAGGACGGGCTGCGGCTGGTCTGCGAACGGGGGCGGCTGATGCGCGACGGCGCCCCGGCTGGGGGCATGCTCGCGGTGTTCGCCGCCGAGGACGTCGTACGGGCGCTGGTCACCGAGGTCGACGGACTCGAACTCGCCGTGGTCAACGGGCCGGGGCAGTACGTCGTCGGCGGACCGCCCGAGGCGGTGGCAGCCGCCCGCGCCCGGCTCGCGGAACGCGGCACGCCCGCGGAGCCTCTGCCGGTGGACCGCGCGTTCCACACCGCCCTGCTCGACCCGGTCCTGGCGGAGTTCCGGGACGCCTGCGGAAAGATACGACTGCGGCCCACCAGGACCGAGTTCGTCAGTGGTCCGGACGGGGTCCGGCACCCGGCGGGCTGGCTGCCGGACGCCGACCACCTCGTACGGGGGACGCGGCGGCCGGTGGACTTCGCCGCCGTACTGCGCACGCTGGAGCGGACACCCGGGCGGCCGGTCCAACTGGAGATCGGCCCCGACGCGCCCCTCACCGGGCTCGTCCGGCGCGCCCGGCCGGACACCGCCACCGTCCCCACCCAGCGCCGCGACGACCGTGGCCTGGGCACCCTCTGGGCGGCCGTCGCCCGGCTGCACTGCGCGGGCCACCGGCTCGACTGGGCGGCCCTGCTCGACGGCTGTGACGCCCGCCGGATCCCGCTGCCGCCGTATCCCTTCCAGCACCGGACGTACTGGACAGGACCGCCGCCCACCCCCTTGGCCGACGACCGCAGGACGGAGGACGGCATGACCGAACAGGCCGTACTGGAACGGGTGCTGGCACTCAGCGCTCGCCATCTCGGATACGCGCCGCAGGAGATCACGGCGGAGCGGACGTTCGTCGGGCTCGGCGCGGACTCGCTCCAGCTCATAGGAATGGTGCGGCAGCTGGAGGCCGAGTTCGGGATCGAGATCGGAATGCGGGAGATCCTGGAGGAGGCGGGGACCCCACGGCTCGCGGCCCGGTTGATCGCGGAGCGGACGGGGCAGGGGGCGGCCTCCGCGGGTGTCACCCCGGACGACGAGCCCGTGCATGTCACCCCCGCCGACGAGCCCGTCCACGCCACCCCCGACGAGGAGCCCATCCACGCCACCCGTGCCGAGGTCGAGGAACTCGCCCGCCAGATACGCCAACTCGCCGAGACCCAGACCAGAATGCTCGGTCAGCTCTCCGAGGCCGTGGCCCTGCTCACCGAGGGCCGCAAGGCGGTCGGAGAATGACCACGGCCCGGACCAGCCCCGAGTCGCAGGCGAGCGCCGAGGCCGTCGCCCGAACCGTCGCCGCCTCCGGACGGCTCGACGAACTCCTGACGGCGGCCCGTCACCGCACCGAGCCCCCCGCCGAGCCGCCCGCCGGGCAACCCGCCGAGCCGCCCGCCGGGCAACGCGCCGAGCCGCCCGCCGGGCAACGCGCCGAGCCGCCCGCCGGGCAACCTCTCCCCCACGGCCCCCACGGCCCCCACGGCCCCCACGGCCCCCACGGCCCCCACGGCCCCCACATCACCCTCCCCCCTGACTCCGGCATGTCCGGCACCGGTGCGAGCGAGGCCCAGCGGGCCCACGCCGACGACCTGGTCCGCCGCTTCACCGAGCGGACCCGCACGTCGAAGGAGCTGGCCCAGCGGCACCGGACGGTGCTGGCGGACAGCCGGGCCGTGGTCGGCTTCCGGCGGGCGACGAAGGAGATGCAGTACCCGATCGCGGCCCGCTCGGCGCACGGCGCCCGGCTGACGGACGTCGACGGCAACGACTACACCGACATCACCATGGGCTTCGGCGCGCTGCTGCTCGGCCACGAGCCCGCGCCGGTGACGGAGGCCGTCCGCCGTCACCTCGCCGACGGACTGCGCCTCGGCCCGCGCTCCGAGGACACGGGCGTGGCCGCCGAACTGCTCGCGGAGCTCACCGGCATGGAGCGGGTGGCGTTCGCGAACTCCGGCACCGAGGCCAACTCCGCCGCCCTGCGGCTCGCCCGCGCGGCCACCGGACGCGACCGCGTGGTCATGTTCCGCGGCTCCTACCACGGCCACATCGACTCGGTCCTCGGCCGCCCGGGTCCCGACGGCCGCCACGCCGTCCCCGTCTCGCGCGGCATCCCCGCGAGCGCGGTGTCCGAACTCCTCGTCCTCGAATACGGCAGCCAGGAGAGCCTGGACGTCGTCGACGAACTCGGCGACACGATCGCCGCGGTCCTCGTCGAACCGGTCCAGTGCCGCAACCCCGCCCTGCGCCCCGTCGCCTTCCTGCGCGCGCTGCGGGAGCTGACCACCCGGCGCGGAATCGTCCTCCTCTTCGACGAGATGCTCACCGGCCTGCGCCCCCACCCCCGCGGCGCCCAGCACCACTACGGCGTCGTCCCCGACCTCGCCACCTACGGCAAGGCCCTCGGCAGCGGTCACTCCATCGGCGCGATCGCGGGCCGCGCCGACCTCATGGACGGCATCGACGGCGGCTTCTGGCGGTACGGGGACGACAGCCGCCCGACGCGCGACACGACCTTCTTCGGCGGTACGTACATCCAGCACCCCCTGTCGATGGCCGCCGCCCGCGCCGTCCTCACCCACCTCAAGGAGCAGGGCCCGGGGCTCCAGCAGACGCTGAACGCCCGCACCGACGCGCTCGCCGCCGACCTCGACGACTTCTTCCGCGCCGAGGAATTCCCCCTGGAAACAGCCCACTTCGGGTCCATGTTCCGCTTCACCCACCGCGCCGACATGGAACTGCTCTACCACCACCTCCTCCTGCGCGGGATCTACGTCTGGGAGTGGCGCTCCTTCTACCTCTCCACCGCGCACACCGACACCGACGTCGAACGGATCGCGGACGCGGTGAAGGACTCACTGCGGGAGCTGCGCGTGGGCGGCTACTTCCCGACGACGGGCCGCCGCAGCCGAAGTCACGGCCATGGCAACGCCTCCGAGCGGCCCGCCCCCGACTTCGGCCTCTACTTCTTCGGCGACCACCCCGACGGCGAGGACAGCGCCCAGGCCTACGAACGGCTGATCGAGACCGCACGCTTCGCCGACACCCACGACTTCAGCACGCTCTGGCTGCCCGAACGCCACTTCCACTCCTTCGGCGGCCTCTTCCCCAACCCGTCCGTCCTGGCCGCCGCGCTCGCCCGGGAGACCCGCCGCATCCGTCTGCACGCGGGCTCGGTGGTCCTCCCGCTGCACGACCCCGTGCGGATCGCCGAGGAGTGGGCCGTGGCCGACAACCTCTCCGGCGGCCGGGTCGGCATCGGCTGCGCGAGCGGCTGGCACGCGAACGACTTCGCCCTCCACCCCGACCGCTTCACCGACCGCACCGAGATCGCCTTCCGACACCTGGAGGACGTAAGGCGGTTGTGGCGCGGCGAGAGCGTCGCGCGCCGTACCGGCGAAGGGCACCCCATCGACGTACACCTGCACCCGCGGCCCGTGCAGGAGCTGCCGCCGATGTATCTGGCGACGTCCGGGCGGCGTGCCTCGTACGAGGAGGCGGCCCGCCGCGACCTCGGGATCGTCACCAACCTCATGAACCAGACGGTCGAGCAGCTCGCGGCGAACATCCGCCACTACCGTCGGCTGCGCGCCGAGAGCGGCCTCGACCCCGACGCGGGCCGCGTCACCGTCCTGCTCCACACCCACCTCGCCGAGGACCACGCCGCCGCCCGGGCCGCCGCGCGCGAGCCGATGAGCCGCTATCTGCGCTCCTCCCTCCAGATGCGTTCCGCCGCGAGCGCTCTCGGCGGACGCCCCGAGGACGTGGCCGACGCGAGCGAGGCCGACCTCGCCTACCTCTTCGACCGCGCCTACGACCGCTACTGCGACCAACGGGCCCTGATCGGCTCCCCGGACACCTGCGCGGCCACCGTCGACGCGCTGCGGGCCGCGGGTGTCGACGAGATCGCCGCCCTGGTCGACTTCGGACTGCCGCCGGAGGAGATGCGGGCGGGCCTGGAGCAGCTGGACGTCCTGCGCCGCCGCTACCACGAGCCCCCGACGGAGGTACGCGAACGGCGGGCTGCCGCGACCCCCGCCCAGCGCCGCCTCTGGCTCGCCGCCGCACTGATCGCCAACCCGGCCGCGTACAACGAGATCCAGGGCGTACGGCTGCGGGGTCCGCTGGACGTCGAGGCGCTGCGGACCGCCGTGGACGGCCTCGTCCGCCGCCACGACGGGCTGCGGACCGCGTTCGTGGCCGGGGGAGACGGGGTCTTCCAGGTCGTACGGGAGGACCGGGACCGGGCGCGTCCGGCCCTGATCGTCGACGACGTCCGGGGCCGGGACGCCGACGAGGTGATCCGGGCCGCCCTGCGGGAGGAGAGCACCCGCGCGTACGACCTCGCGTCGGGGCCGCTGTTCACGCCCCGGCTGCTGCGGCTCGCCGACGACGACCACGCGCTGATCCTCGGCATGCACCACCTCGTCACCGACGGCCACTCAGCCGGGCTGGTCGCCGCCGACCTCGGGGAGTTCTACCGGGCGGCGGTGGAGGGGCGCGCGCCCCGGTTCGAGCGGCCCGCCGGGAGCACGCTCGACACGATCGCGGCGACCGGGGGAGCGGACGACCTGGACTGGTGGCGCGCCCACCTCGGGGACGGGCCGGGCGCGCCCGCGCTGCCTACGGACCGGCCGCGCACCCGTACCGTCACCGGACGCGGCGGGGCCGTGGGGCTGCGGCTCGGCCCGGAGCGGGCGGGGCGGCTGCGGGAGTGGAGCGGGCGGCAAGGGGCCACCCTGTTCGCGACGCTGCTCACCGCCTGGCGGATCGTGCTGCGCCAGTACGCCGGACAGGACGACTTCGTCATCGGGTCCACCTTCGGCCGCCGCACCCCCGAGACGCGTGACACCGTCGGCTTCCACGTGTCCCTGCTGCCGCTGCGCGGGGCCCTGACCGACGGCACGACACTCACCGACGCCGTACGCGCCACCCGGGACACGCTCTTCGCCGCCGACGCCCGCCAACACGTCGACCTGGACGCCCTGTCGGCGTCCCGCCACCCCGACCCGGGCAACCCGCGCCCCCTCGTCACCGTCTCCGCGGACCTCGACACCACGCCCCTGACCGCCCTCGCCCTGCCGGGCCTGCGCGCCACCCCTCTCGACGGCGGCACCGAGTCGGCACCCCTCGAACTCGCCCTCATGGCGACCCGGCTCCCCGACGGAGACCTCGACCTGCGCCTGCGCTACGACGCCGACCTGTTCGACGAGGAGACGGCACGGGGGTGCCTGGACCGTCTGGAGAGCGTGCTGACCACCATGGCGGCGGGCGCCGCGGAGACGGTCGGCGACCTGACACCGGGTTTTGCCACCCCGGGCACCCCCGACGGTGCCCACCGCCTCCGTACCCTCTGGCAGCACACACTCGGCCCGGTCGGTGATCTCACCCTGGACGCCAACTTCTTCGAACTCGGGGGGAATTCGATCGGCGCGATCAGACTGGTGAACCGGGTCCGGGACGGCTTCGGCGTGGAATACCCCTTGGCGGACTTCTTCGCCGACGCCACGCTGGGGGCGATGACCGCCCGGCTCGCGCCACCCCGGGGCGTGACCGTGGTGGACACGGCGCCCGTCAGCGACCAGCAGGCCCGCATGATCGCGGGCGTCCTGGGCATGCCCCGCCCCGAGGTGTGGAACATCCCCACCCGGATCCGTTTCACCGGCCCCCTGGACGTGGCCGCCCTGCGCACCGCGGTGGCCGGGCTGCTCGACCGCCACCACGGACTGCGGTGCCGCTTCGTCCCCGGAGACGGGCCGTCGGTGCCGTCGTACGGAACGGACGACGGCACCGGCTGGCGGCAGGAGGTTCTCGACGTGCCGCCCCCGGCCCTTCCCGTCGAGGACCTCACCGGCATCGCGGCGGAGTCCGAACGGCTCGCGCGCGCGGAGGAGTTGTGCCGGGAGGCTGCCGCGACGCCCATCACGGTGACCGGCGGTGTCCTGCCGGTCCTGCCCGTCCTGCGGCTGCTGCGCGTCGCGCCCGACCGGTGGACGCTGATGTTCGTCGTGCACCACATCTGCGTCGACGGCTGGTCCCTCTCCCTCCTCCTGGACGAGCTCGCCGCGCTCTACACGGCCGCCGCCGCGGGCCGCCCGCACGGTCTGCCCGAACCGGCGGCGCAGTGCACGGACTACGCCCGCTGGCAGCGCGAGCACGCCGACCCGGCCGAGGAGGCCCGCAGGACGGCGTACTGGACCCGGTATCTGGAGGGGATCCCGGCCACGGTCGAGATCCCCGGCGACCGGGCCCGGCCCGCCGTGCCGAGCGGACACGGCGACACCCTGCGCGGTAGCGCGTCCGGTGAACTGCGCAGAGCCGTCGAGAAGTTGGCGGCGGCCCGGCACACCACGCCCTTCGGGGTCGCGGCCACGGCGCTCGGCGTACTGGTCGCCCGCCGGTCCGGGGTGCGGGACATCGCGATGGGCACGCCGTACGCCCACCGCGAGCGCAGCGCCTTCGAGTCGATGGTCGCGCTGACGTCGACCGGCGTGGTCGTCCGGGTGACGCCCGACCCGGACGAGACCCGCGGCGCCCTCGTGGAGCGCACCGGTGCCGGCGCCCTGGAGGCGACGGCCCACGTCCTGCCGACCGCGCGGATCGTGCGCGCCCTGCGCGAGAGCGGCGCCCGCGCGGTGCCCGAGCGCTTCCCGCTGACCATCGCCTTCCAGAACTCCCTGGACACGGACATCGAGATCCCCGGACTCGACGTCGAGGTCGACGACCTCGCCCCGCCCGTGTCCCGCGGTGACCTCTCCTTCGGTCTCGCCCCGCGCCGCGACCCGGCCAAGGGCTACCGCACCTTCCTGGAGTACTCCGCCGATCTGTGGGACCCCGCCACGGCTCAGGAGCTGCTCGACGACTGGCAGGCCGTCCTCGCCGAACTGTGCACTCGGCCGGACGCGCCCGTCGATTCACTCCTCAACCCTCTCCAGCCCCTCCGAAAGGCGTGAGCGCCCATGTCCCCCACACATGACCGCAGTCACAGCGACGATCTGCTCTCCTTCATCCGCTCCAGCCCCTCGCCCTACCACGTGGTCGCGAACGCGGCCCAACGCCTGGAGAAGGCGGGCTTCCAGGAGCTGCGCGAGACCGACGACTGGACGGCCGGTGCCGAGGGCGGCCGGTACGTCGTCCGCGCCGGAGCACTGCTCGCCTGGTACGTACCCGCGGGCGCCCCGGCCCGCACCCCGTTCCGGATCGTCGGCGCCCACACCGACTCCCCGAACCTGCGGATCAAGCCCGAGCCCGACACCGGCTCCGCGGGCTGGCGGCAGATCGCCGTGGAGATCTACGGCGGTGTCCCCCACAACACCTGGCTCGACCGCGACCTCGGCATCTCGGGCCGGCTGACACTGCGCGACGGAGCCAGCCGCCTCGTCTGCGTCGACCGGCCGCTGCTGCGCGTGCCCCAGCTCGCCATCCACCTCGACCGCGCCGTCAACGAAGGCGTCGCTCTCGACCCACAGCTGCACATGACCCCGCTGTGGGGGCTCGGCCCCGCCCGGCCCGGCGCCCTGCTCGCCCGGGTCGCCGCCGAGGCGGACACCGACGTCGCCGAGGTCCTCGGCTGGGACCTGATGCTGCACGACATCCAGCCGCCCGGCTACCTCGGCGCCGACGAGGAGTTCCTCGTCTCACCGCGTCTGGACAACCAGATCTCCGTGCACGCGGGCGTCACCGCACTGGTCGCCGCCGCCACCGCCGCCCGGCCGCCCGCCCACATCCCGGTGCTCGCCGCCTTCGACCACGAGGAGGTCGGCAGCGGCTCCCAGTCGGGAGCCCAGGGCCCCCTGCTGGAGCGGGTGCTCGGCCGGTCCGTCGCCGCGCGCGGCGGCAGCGCCGAGGACTTCAACCGGGCCCTGGCCGGCGCCTTCTGCGTCTCCGCCGACATGTCGCACGCCGTGCACCCCAACTACGCCGAACGCCACGACCCGGACCACCACCCCCTCCCCAACGGCGGCCCCGTCGTCAAGGTCAACGTCAACCAGCGGTACGCCACCGACGGCACCGGAGTCGCCGCCTTCGCCGCGGCCTGCGAGCGCGCCGAGGTGCCCTGGCAGCCGTTCGTCTCCCACAACGCCATGCCGTGCGGCACCTCGATCGGCCCGATCACCGCGGCCCGGCTGGGAGTCGCCACCGTCGACGTGGGCGTACCGGGGCTGTCGATGCACTCCGCGCGGGAGCTGTGCGGGGCGCAGGACCCCGGTCTGCTGGCCCGGGTCCTCACCGAGTTCGTCACCACGGGCTGAGCCCGGGCCCCTTTGTATCCGGAACCGAGACTCGGGAGCGATGTCAGCAGTGGAAGAGACCCACCTCGTCTGTCTGCCCTTCGCCGGGGCGGGCGCGTCCTTCTTCAAGCCGTGGCAGGACCGGGCGCCCGCGGACCTGCGCGTCCTGCCGGTGCAACTCCCCGGCCGCGAGGAGCGGTTCGTGGAGGAGCCCCACACGGACGCGCTACGGGCGGCCGCCGAGGCGCACACCCAGGTGACCCGGCAGCTCCCGGAGGGCGCGCGGGTGGCGGTGTTCGGGCACAGCCTCGGCGCGGTGCTCGGCTTCGAGCTGGCACACCGGCTGGAGGCCGAGCCCGGCGTCCGCCTCGACGCCCTCGTCGTCAGCGGCGCGCCGGGCCCGTGGAGCGGCCGCGCGGACCGGGCGAGCGGTCTGCCCGACGCGGAGTTCCTGGCTCGGGTGCGCACCTTCGCGGGGTACGCGCACCCGGCCCTGGAGCACCCGGAGATGCGCGAGCTGCTGCTCCCGCTGCTGCGGGCCGACGTACGGATGCACGAGACGTACCGGCCCGCCTCCGACCGCCCGCTCGCCGCCCCGGTCCTCGCCCTGCGCGGCCGCGACGACGAGCTGGTGAGCGCGGCCGAGGCCGCCGAATGGTCCCGCGCCACCACCGGAAAGCTCACCACGGCGGAGCTGGACGGCGGCCACATGTACCTGACGGAGAACCCGGGCGCCCTCCTGCGCCTGATCGGGGCCGAACTCCGCGCCGGACGCGCCCGGTGAGCGCGGTGAACCCTGTGAGCTCGGGCGGTCCCAGGCTCTCGGGCAAGGTCGCCCTCGTCACCGGCGCGGCCCGCGGCATCGGCCGGGCGACCGCCGTCGCGTTCGCCCGCGAGGGCGCCGATCTGATGCTCGTGGACATCGCGGCGGACCTCCCGGGTGTGCCGTATCCGCTGGGCTCCGAGAGCCAGTTGGCGCACACGGCGGAGCTCTGCCGGGAGACGGGCGCCGCCGTCCGTACGGCCCGGGTCGACGTACGGGACCTGGCCGCGGTGGAGACGGCGGTGAAGGAGACGACGGCCCGCTTCGGACGGCTCGACGTCCTCGTCAACAACGCCGGGATCGCCGCCCCCTCCGGCCGGGCCGCCCACGAGATCGAGGAGCACGAGTGGCAGCTGATGCTGGACGTGGACCTCTCCGGGGCCTGGCGCACGATCCGCGCGGCGGGCGCCCTGATGACCGCGCGGGGCGCCGGCTCGATCATCAACATCGCCTCCACGGCCGGGCTGGTCGGCTACCGCCACTTCGCCGGGTACGTCGCCGCCAAGCACGGCCTGATCGGCCTGACCAAGGCGGTCGCCCTCGACTACGCGCCCCGCCGGGTGCGCGTCAACGCCATCTGCCCCGGCTCGGTCCGCGACGACCCCCGTGTGGAGGGCCGGATGCTCGCCGAGATCGCCCGCGCCCTGGACGTGCCGGTCGCCGAGCACGAGCAGACCTTCGTCCAGGCCCAGCCCATGAACGCCCTCGTCGAACCGGACGACGTCGCCACCGCCGCCCTCTGGCTCGCCTCCGACGAGTCCCGCCAGGTGACCGGCACCGTCCTCACGGTCGACGGAGGCTTCTCGGCCCGCTAGGCCCTGTCGTCAAATTCCCGTCTGCCCCGCGACGCCATGCACGTACTCTCGCCGCACCGGGCACAGACCCAAGTACATCCAGTACGAGGGCCTGTGCCCGGCACGCCGACAGTACGCACCTGACGCCGCAGGGCCCGCCCTCCGGGCGGACGACGGGAATGTGACGACAGGACCTAGGCCCTGTCGACCTAGCCCCACGGTTGGAGACCGAACGTGACGTGTCACGCCCTCGCCGCGCGCCTTCCCGCCGCCGTCGATCCCGGGCCCCTCCTCGACGCGGCCGTACGCGGCTGGTGGCCCGAACTGCCCGAGCGGTGGCCGGTGTTGTGGAGCGACACGGTGCCCGCGCGGTTCGCCGCACACCGGCTGCGCACCGAACTCCACCGGCCGCTGGACCCATCGGGCCCGGCGTTCCGCGCGGTCCTGCTGCGGTACGAGGACGGGGGCACGGGATACGAGGACGGGGGCGCCCACCTTGTGCTGGTGGCCGACCACGCGGTGCTGGCCCCGGCCGCGCTCCAGGACATCGCGTATGTCCTGCTCGGTCACCGCCCGGCCACCGAAGTGACCGCTCCCCTCGGCTGCGACGAGCCCCCGAAAGGCCCACACAGGCCCAGTATCGACTGGGCGACGGGCGAGGAGGGGGCCGGTGACCGGACGGGCGTGGTCACCGTCCCGGTACCGGCCGGGGCCCCTGCCGCGGCCCTGGTCCTCGCACGCTACGAGCACCGCGACCCGGGGGAAGGACTACCTGCGTACGCCACGGTCCTCGACGAGGTGGGCCCGGTGGACCCCGCCTTCAGTCACCGACTCCCGTTCCAGTCGGCCCCCTTCCCCCTCACCCTCGTCCCGCGCGGGACCACCGTCGATCTGCACCACCAGCTCCGGCACATCGACGAAGCCTCCGCCCGGGCCTTCGTCCGCCACCTCACCCACGTGCACGGTCAGCTGGGCCACCGCCCCCTCGCGGAGATCGAACTGATCCCCCGCGAAGAGGCGGAGCGCCTGCTCCCGCCGCCCGCCGGCATACTCGGGCCCGCTGTTCCCACCCGTATCGACACCGCCTTCGACGCCCGCGCCGACCGCCACCCCGACGCCCCCGCCCTCACCCACGACGGCACCACGACGACGTACGGGGCACTGCGCGAGCGTGCCGAGCGCCTCGCCGCCGGACTGCGCGCCGCCGGGGTACGCCCCGGTGACCGGGTCGGCATCCGGCTGGAGCGGGGCGCCGACCTGGTGGCGACGATGCTCGCGGTGCTGAAGGCGGGCGCGGCGTACGTACCGATGGACCCGGCGCACCCCGAGGAGCGCCTCGACCGCACGGCGCGCGACGCGGGCGTACGGCTGGTGGTCCGGGACACCGCGCCCTACCTGGGCGCCGCGCGGACCGACCGGCTGCCGCAGGGCTCCCCGCGGGATCCCGCCTACGTCATCCACACCTCCGGTTCGACCGGTCGCCCCAAGGGCGTCGTCGTCCCCCACGCCAATGTCCTCGCCCTCCTCGACGCCACCCGCGAGGACTTCGCCCTCACCGCCGACGACACCTGGACGTTCTTCCACTCCGGCGCCTTCGACTTCTCGGTGTGGGAGATCTGGGGCGCCCTGCTGAACGGCGCCCGGCTGGTGGTCGTGGACCACTGGGTGGCACGCTCGCCGGAGGACTTCCACGCGCTGCTCGTACGGGAGTCGGTGACCGTCCTCAGCCAGACGCCGTCGGCCTTCGGGCAGTTGCGGGCGGTGGACCGGAGCGCGAAGGAACGGCTGTCGGTGCGGCTGGTGGTGCTGGGCGGGGAGGCGCTGGACACCCGGCCGCTGCTCGGCTGGTTCGACCACTACCCGGAGGACCGCTGCCGCCTGGTCAACATGTACGGGATCACGGAGACCACCGTCCACGTCACCGCGGCGACCGTCACCCGGCGCGAGGCTCTGGCGGCCTCCCGCTCGGTGGGCCGCCCGCTGCCCGGCTGGTCGGTGTCGGTGCGCGACGAGCGGGGGCACCCGCTGCCGACGGGCGCGGCGGGGGAGATCTGGGTGGGCGGGGCCGGACTCGCCCTCGGTTACCTGGGGCGGCCCGAGCTGACGGCCGAGCGGTTCGTGAACGATCCGTACGGACCTGGCCGGTGGTATCGCAGCGGTGACCTGGGGCGGCTGCGCGCCGACGGTTCACTGGAGTACCTGGGGCGGATCGACAGCCAGGTGAAGGTACGCGGATACCGGATCGAGCCCGACGAGATCCGGGCGGTGCTGCTGGAGGACCCGGTGGTCACGGCGGCGGCGGTGGTGCTGAGCGGGGATGCCTTCGAGGACGCGGCGGGGGTGCGGATCGACGCGTATGTCGTGGCCGACGGGGACACCGGCGACGTACGCCGTCGGGCCGCCCGGCTGCTGCCCGACCACATGCTGCCGACGACCGTCACCTGCGTACCCGCGCTGCCGCTCACCCCGAACGGCAAGCTGGACCGCGACCGGCTGGCGGCGACGGCACCCACGAGGCCCGTACCGGTGCCCGCGCCCACCGGAGACGTGGTGACGCCCCCCACCGGAGACCTGGTGACGGCCCTCGCCGGAGTCTGGGAGGAGATCCTCGGTGTCCCCGTCGGCCCGGACGACAACTTCTTCGAGCTCGGCGGGAACTCGCTCTACGCGATCCGTGTCGGCACCGCCCTGCGGGAACGCGGGCTGCCCGCGCTCCCCATGCGGCTGCTCTACACGACCCCGACGGCCCGCGCCCTCGCCGAGGCGCTGGGACATGTTTGAAGGCCCCCCACAACCGTGGAGGGCCTTCTCATGTGCGCCGCCAGGGACTCGAACCCCGGACCCGCTGATTAAGAGTCAGCTGCTCTAACCAACTGAGCTAGCGGCGCATGACTCCCGCCTCCCGCTCTCGCGGTCGGCGACAAAAGAAATACTACCTGGTCCGGACGGGTGCTTTCGACCACCCAGGGCCTGATCCAAAAGAGCAGGTCCTAGATGGCCAGGGAGAGCAGGACGGGGGTGGCTCCGCGGTTGAGGGTGTCGGCGGCGCGGCGCAGGCGGTGGGCGTGTTCGATCGGGAGGGAGAGGGCGAGACAGCCGACCGAGGAGCCCGCGGTGATGGGGACGGCCGCGCAGACCGTGCCGATCGCGTACTCCTGGAGGTCGAGCACCGGCACCGTGGCCGGCTGGGCGTCGAGCCGGGACAGCAGCAGCCGCTCGTTGGTGATGGTCCGCGAGGTGAGGCGGGCCATCTTGTGGCGGGAGAGATGGTCGCGCCGGGCGTTCAGGTCGAGCTGGCCGAGGAGGCTCTTGCCGACCGCGCTGGCGTGGGCCGAGGAACGGAAGTCCACCCATTCGTTGACCGCGGGGGTCGCGGGACCCTCGGCGCACTGGGTGACGTGCACCTCACCGTCGATGTAGCGGCTGATGTAGATCGCGGCGCCGACCGAGTCGCGCAGCCGGTCGATGGTCTGCTGGAGCTTCTCGCGCAGCGCCTGGTCGCGACCGCGGGCGGAGCCCAGCCGACCGAGGGCGGCACCGGCGACGTACGCGCCGTCGATGACCTGCTCGACGTACCCCTCCCGGCGCAGCATCCGCAGCAGTACGGTCAGGCGCTCCGTGCCGAGGCCCGTCTGGCGGGCCAGCTCGACGTCGGTGACGCCGCCGGAGTGCCGGGCCACCGTCTCCAGGACGCGCAGGGCGTCCTGGGCCGAGTGGTACGGCGCGGTCGGCTCGTTCATCAGCGCCACGGTTTCCCCCTGCGCTTTTTGGGCCATCGGTCCGGACAGCTGAGCTCCTCCACGATAACTGTCAAACGCTCGGTGGGGAGGGGCTGTTGGCGAGAAAGTCGGCGCGCTCCGGTTCGCTCAACAGGAGTGCGACACTCTGGCATATGCCGAGGTCATGGCCCAGTGGGCATGCCACGCGGTCCGGACCTCGCACCTTGTCGCGTTCACTGCTTGTAGTCAAAGGATCGCGCTGAGGAATTCCCGGGTCCTTTCGTGCTCCGGATCGGTGAAGATCCGGTCGGGCGAACCGGACTCGATGACATGGCCGGAATCGAACATCAGCACCTGGTCCGAGATGTCGCGGGCGAAATTCATCTCGTGGGTCACACAGAGCATGGTGATGTCGGTGGTGCGGGCGATGTCACGGAGGACGTCGAGGACGCCCGTGACCAGCTCGGGGTCGAGCGCGGACGTCACCTCGTCCAGAAGCAGCACCTGGGGCCGCATCGCCAGCGCCCGTGCGATCGCCACCCGCTGCTGCTGTCCGCCGGACAACTGACTCGGGTAGGAGTCGCACTTGTCCGCGAGACCCACCATCTCCAGCAGCTCCCGGGCCCGCGCCTCGGCCTCGTCCCTGGACAGCCCGAGGACGGTGACCGGTGCCTCGGTGATGTTGCGGAGCACCTTCATGTTCGGGAAGAGGTTGAACTGCTGGAAAACCATCCCGATCTTCTTGCGGACCTCCCGGATCTGCTTCTCGGGGGCCGGGTGGAGCCGCTCACCGGCGACCGTGATCGTGCCCTCGTCGGGCTTGGCCAGGGTCATCAGCAGCCGCAGGATCGTCGTCTTGCCGGAGCCGGACGGGCCGATCAGGGTGACGTGCTTGCCGGAGTCGACGCGGAAGTCGAGGCCGTCGAGGACGGTGTTGTCCCCGAAGCGCTTGGTGACCTTGTCGAAACGGATCAGCTCGCCGCCGTCCACCGGCGGATTGGCCGTGTTGTCGGCTTTCTCCGCAGGGTTCGTAGAGGTGTCGAGGGGGGTGTCAGCGGACAAGACGTCGCTCCAGGGCTCGCAGAAGGAGTGAAGCCGGACAGGAAATGAGGATGAAGGCCACGCCGATGACCGTGAGCGGCTCGGTGAACTGGAAGTGCTCCTGCGAGTACAGCCGCGCCTCACCGAGCATCTCCAGCACGGTGATCGCCATCAGCATCGGGGTGTCCTTGAGCATCGAGATGACGTAGTTGCCGAGTGCGGGCACCACCCGGCGGATCGCCTGCGGCAGGATCACCGCGGTCCAGGTGCGCCGCAGCGGCAGATTGAGCGCGGTGGCCGCTTCCCACTGGCCGGCCGGCACGCCCTCGATACCGGCCCGGTAGACCTGCATCGTGTACGTCGAGTAGTGCAGCCCGATCGCGACGACACCGGTGGTCAGCGCGGAGAACGTGATGTTCCACTCGGGCAGCACGTAGAAGAGGAAGAACAACTGCACCAGCAGCGGGGTGTTGCGGATGAACTCCGTGACGACCCCGACCGGCCAGCGCACCCAGCGGGTGGGTGTGCGCATCAGCAGCGCCCACACCAGACCCAGGGCGAAGGAGATCACCGAGCCGAGGGCCAGTGCCTGCAGGGTGACCAGCAGTCCGTCCCAGAAGTGCGGCATGAAGTCGCGCACCGCGCCCCAGTCCCAGTTCATGCGGCACCTCCCGTCGCACCGACGCCCGTGGCTTCCGCGCGCCGCAAGGTTCTTGTGGCGGGCTGGGGCGCCTTGCCGATCCCGGCCTTCAGCCGCCGCTCCAGCGCCCGCATCAGCCGGGTGATCACGAAGGCGATCGCGAAGTAGATCAGCAGGACGTACGCGTAGATCTCTGCGCTCTCCTGGAGCGCGAGCCGCACGAGGTTGCCGCTGAACGTCAGATCGCCCATGCCCATGATCGACACCAGGGCCGTGCCCTTGAGCAGTTCGACCAGCAGATTGCAGAAGGAGGGGATCATCTCGGGTACCGCCTGCGGCAGCAGGATCAGCCGCATCCGCTGCCAGGGCGTGAAGCTGAGCGCGATGCCGCCCTCGCGCTGGGCGGGGTCGACGGCGTTCAGGGCGCCGCGCACGATCTCACTGCCGTACGCCCCGTAGGTCAGCCCCAGCGCCAGCGTGCCCGCCCACATCGGGACGAGCTGCCAGCCGAAGGCGAGCGGCAGCACGAAGTACACCCAGAAGATCATGATCAGGGCGGAGGTGCCGCGGAACACCTCGGTGTAGACGCCCGCGAGGAAGCGGACGATCCACCGCCGCGAGGTGCGCGCGACACCGACGGCGAACGAGACGGCACCGGCCACCAGCGAGCTGAGGAACAGCAACTGGACGGTGACCCAGACACCTTTGAGTACGAGTTCCCAGAGTCCCGAGGTCATCCGCGGCAGAGCTCCTTCGCGGTCATGTCGGTCATCTCGGCCCGGGTGAACCCGAAGGGCCGCAAAATGCGGAACAACTCCCCGCCGGCCTTCAGCTTCTTCAGTTCCACGTTGAAGGCGTCGCGCAGCCGCGTCTCGGCGGAACGGAACGCGAAGCCGCCGCCGTCGACGTGCGGTTTGCCTTTCACCAGGGGCGTGAACGGCTTCGTGCTCTCGGCCTTGCGGGACTTCCTGGCCACCTCGCGCGTGGTCAGCGCGGTCCCGGCGAAGACGTCGACACGGCCTGCCTCGACCGCGTTCAGCCCGGCGACCTGATCCGGCACGATCAGGATGTCGCTCTCCTTGTACCCGGCCTCGACGGCGTACTGGATCTCGGCGTACCCGGTGCCGGTCGCGAATCTGGCCTTCTTCGCCACGACGTCCTTGTAGTCGTGCAGGCCCTTCGGATTGCCCTTGCGCACGATGAAGGCGTCCAGCATCTGGTAGTCCGGGTCGGCGAAGACGACCTGCTGACAGCGTTCCGGGTTGATGTACATCCCCGCGGACACGACGTCGAACTGCTGTGAGTTGAGCCCGGGAATGAGCGAGCCGAACTCGGTCGGCACGGGCTGCACCCGGTCGACGCCCAGCCGCTTGAAGATCACCTTGGCGAGTTCGGGTGCCTCGCCGGTCAGTTCACCGTTCCTGTCGATGTAGCCGAACGGGATCTCACCGGCTATGCCCAGCCGTACGACGCCCTGCGCCTTGAGCCGGCCGAGGAGATCACCGCCGTTGTCGGACGCGGTGGCGACCCGGGTGCAGCCGGCGGCGCCCAGCGCGCCGACGGCACCGAGCGCGGAGACACCCGCGAGCAGCGACCGCCGACTCGGACTTCGCTTCTCCGTGTCGGTCCCGTCATTCCCGTCATTCCTGAGTGGTGGAGCCATGGCCGCGCGGCTACCCGAGAGCATGCGAAGTATTCGGATCGATTTCGGCCCCGTACGACGGTGAGTGACGTCGAGGCACCCTTGACTGCGGGGAGACCATGGAATGCATGGCTGATCGATTCATCGAGGTCTCGCTGGTCAAGCGAGGAATCCACTGCACGGCGAAACTGCTGGACGACCGGGCGCCGATCACCTGCGCGGCGGTGTGGGACGCGCTTCCCCTGGGCGGCGACGTCTACCACGCGAAGTACGCACGCAATGAGGTCTACGCCCTTTTCCCGCCTTTCGCGAAATCGGAGCCACCACTGGAAAATCCGACAGTTACCCCCATTCCCGGAGACCTCTGTTATTTCGCCTTCGCGGGCACGGAACTGGGCACCAAGGCCTACGGCTACGACACCGACGTACGCCCCGGCACCACGGTCGTCGACCTCGCCCTCTTCTACGAACGCAACAACCTGCTGCTCAACGGGGACGTGGGCTGGGTCCCGGGCATCGTCTGGGGCCAGGTGACCGAGGGCCTGGAGGCGATGGCCGAGGGCTGCAACGACCTCTGGCGCTCGGGCGCCCAGGGCGAGACGCTCAGCTTCCGCAGGGCGTAGGGCGTGGTGGGGCGTGGGGCTCAGGGGCGTCCCTGGAACCCCGTCGGCGGAGCCACCCCCGCGGTGCCCGTCTCGTACAGGGCGTGTGCCGTGCGCAGGACGAGGTCGTCGCGGTGGCGGGCGGCGACGATCTGCAGGCCTACCGGGAGGCCGTCGCCGTCCGTGCCGACCGGGACGCTCGCGGCGGGCTGCTGGGTCATGTTGAAGGGGTACGTGAACGGGGTCCACCCCGTCCAGCGGCGGTGGCCGGAGCCCGGCGGCACCTCCACCCCCGCCGCGAACGCCGTCAGCGGCAGGGTCGGCGTTACCAGCACGTCGTACGACTCGTGGAAGCGCCCCATCCGCCGTCCGAGCTCCATCCGGACGTCCACCGCCGCCAGGTAGTCCAGCGCGCTGGACCGGGCGCCCCGCGCGCAGATCTCCCGCAGCCCCGGGTCCAGCGACTCCCGCTGCCGCGGCCCGAGCCGCTGGGCCACCCGGGCCGCACCGCCGAACCACAGGACGTGGAAGGCCTCCACCGGGTCGGTGAGATCGGGGTCGGCCTCGGTGACGTACGCGCCGAGCCCCGCGAGCCGCTCCACCGCCCGCCGCACCGCCGCCGCGACGGCCGGCTGGACCGCGACCTGTCCGCCGAGGGACGGCGAGTACGCGACCCGCAGCCCGCGCACCCCACCCTCAAGGGCCTCGACGAACGACCCGTCCACCGGCCCGAGCGCCGACCAGTCACGGGCGTCCGGACCGCTGATCACGTCCATCATCAGCGCCGCGTCGGCCGCGTCCCGTGTCATCGGCCCCACGTGCGAGAGCGTCCCGAACGCGCTCGCGGGGTACAGCGGCACCCTCCCGTACGTCGGCTTCAGACCGAAGATCCCGCAGAACGCGGCCGGGATGCGCACACTGCCGCCCCCGTCCGTGCCCAGCGCCAGCGGTCCCGCCCCGAGCGCGACGGCCGCCGCGCTGCCGCCGCTGGAGCCGCCCGCCGTGCGCGTGACGTCGTACGGATTGCGGGTGACCCCCGACAGCGGCGAATCCGTGACGCCCTTCCAGCCGAACTCGGGTGTCGTCGTCTTCCCGAGGAACACCGCCCCGTGCTCGCGCAGCCGGGCGACGGACGGCGCGTCCTCGTCCCAACTCCCCTGTGGATCAACGGTCTTGGAGCCACGCAGGGTCGGTCCGCCACGCAGCAGCAGGATGTCCTTGACGGAGACCGGTACCCCGTCCAGCAGCCCGGCCGGCTCACCCCGCCGCCAGCGGTCCGCGGACCGCGCCGCCCGCGCGAGGGCCGCGTCCGCGTCGAGACGTACGAACGCGTTCACGGCCCGCTGGATCTCCACGGCCCTGCGCAACGCCGCCCGCGTGGCGTCCACGGGGCTGAACTCGCCCTTGCGGTAGCCGTCGAGGAGTTGTACCGCGGTCAGCTCGACGAGTTCCGGCATCGGCCCCTCCAGAGGAAGTCGAGGAAGTCTCAGTGTCCCGGTACGTATCCGCGCTTCTTGTCGACCACGTTCGGCAGCGGTCTGCCCGCCTCCCAGCGCTCGTACATCTCCACGAACTGCGCCCCGAGTTCGTCCCGCCAGCCGACCGTGTCCCCGCTCATGTGCGGCGACACGATCAGCCCAGGGACACCCCACAGCGGGCTGTCCGGGCCGAGCGGCTCGTCCTGGAACACATCGAGGGCCGCGCCCGCGATCCACCGCTTCGACAGCGCCTCGGCGAGCGCGTCCTCGACGACCAACTGTCCCCGGCCGACGTTGATGAAGCGCGCCGAGGGCTGCATCATCCCGAAGCGCCGCGCGTCGAACATGCCGTACGTGGCCTCCGTGAGCGGCGCCGCCGACACCACCCAGTCGGCGCGCGCCATCAGCCGGTCGAGCTCCTCGGGCCCGTGGATCCCGGTGCGCGCGGTACGCCCCACCAGGGCCGTCGTCACCTCGAGCGCCTTGAGCGTCTTGACGATCGTCCGCCCGATCGGCCCGGAACCGACCACACACGCGCGCGTGCCCGCCACCCGCTGCGACTCCCGGTGCCGCCACTCCCGCTGCCGCTGCAGGTCCCACGTCCTCGGCAGGTCCTTGGCCATCGCGAGGACCAGCGCGGCGACGTACTCGGCGATCGGCCGGTCGAAGATCCCGCGCGCGTTGGTCACCACCGTGTCGGACGCGGCGAGTTCGGGACACATGAGGTGGTCGACGCCCGCACTCGCCGTGTGCACCCAGCGCGGCCGGGGACCCTCGCCGGGCCAGGCGCGGCGCACCGCGTGCGAGGTGAAGTCCCAGACCAGCAGTACGTCCGCGCGCGGCAGCCGCTCGGCCAGCGTCGACTCGTCGGCGTGCTCGATCCGCACCCGGCCGGTGAGTCTGCCGAGGCGCGGGAGCGGCTCGGCGTCCAGGACGAGGAGGGTGGTGCGGGATCCGGCGCCGGACCCGGATGCCGGGGCCGACGCGGATACGGGGCGGGGCGGGCGAGGGAAACCGTTTCGCAATGCGAGTCCGCTTTCCTGAGAGTTCCGAAGAGTCCCGAAGGGTTTCGGAGGCTTCCTGAGTTCCTGAGAGGACGAACCCGCGGGGCGGGTGGGGGTGGCCGGAGCCGTCTGAGATGCGCGGATTGACCACGCTCGCACCCGAACCTACCTTCGTCAACACGGACGCACACACGGTCCGTTGCCCCTTCGTCTCCCTTCGTGAGGCCGGTGCTGCCATGGACGTCTCCTTTCTCGGCGGCCCCCGCCCACAGCGCGGGATCGGCGTCGTCGCCCCCTTCGACTTCGCCCTCGACCGCGAGCTGTGGCGCTGGGTCCCCGACGACGTCTCCCTGCATCTGACCCGCACCCCGTTCGTGCCGGTCGAGGTGAGCCTGGACCTGGCCCGCCTGGTCTCCGAGCACGAGACGCTCGGCGACGCGGTCCGCGCGCTGAACGCGGTCGCGCCCGAGGTCGTGGCGTACGCGTGCACCTCCGGAAGCTTCGTCGGCGGGGTCGCGGGCGAGCGGGCGATGTGCGAGGCGATGACCCGGGCGGGGGAGGTGGCGTCGCTGACCACCTCCGGCGCACTGCTGGAGGCGCTCACCGAGCTGGCCGCCCATCGCATCGCTCTCGTCACCCCCTACACGGTCTCGGTGACCCAGTCCCTGGAGGAGTACCTCGCCGAGGCGGGCGTCCATGTCACCGGGCGCGCCTTCATGGGCCTGACCAGGCACATCTGGAAGGTTCCGTACCGTGATGTGGTCGACATGGCCCGACGCGCGGTGCGGGGCGAAGGGGCCGACGCCCTCTTCATCAGCTGCACCAACCTGCCGACGTACGACGTCATCCCCCAGCTGGAGGCGGAACTGCGCATACCGGTGATCTCGGCCAACCAGGTGACGATGTGGGCGGCACTGCGTCACCTGGGTACCCGGGCGGTGGGTCCCTATCAGCGGCTGATCTGGGGGCACCTCCCGAGTCCTTCAGACTGTGGGGGACAGTCCGCCCGCGGGGGACCCGTACTGCCGGAAGAACAGGAAGGTTGGGCATGACCGCACTCGGATTCCTCTACCCGGGCCACTCGGCCGAGGACGACTACCCGCGCATCGAACAGCTCCTGGGCAGCGACGTCCGCCTGCAGCTGGTCCACACGGACATCGGGGAGGACGCCCACCGGATCGACGCGCTGCGCGAGATGGGCTCGGCGGCCCGGCTCTCGGCGGGTGTCGAGGAGCTGCGGCTGTCCGGCGCTGAGGCCGTGGTCTGGGCGTGCACCAGCGGCAGCTTCGTGTACGGCTGGGAGGGCGCCCACGAGCAGGTACGCGCCCTGGCCCGGGCCGCCGGGCTGCCCGCCTCCTCCACGTCCTTCGCGTTCGCGCACGCCGTCCGGGAGATCGGGGCCCGGAGGGTCGCGATCGCGGCGACCTATCCGCAGGACGTGGCGGACCTTTTCGCCGCGTTCCTTCGGGAGGCGGGGGTGGAGGTCGTGTCGAGCAGGGCCTCCGGGATCATCACGGCGGCGGAGGTCGGGACCTGGGGGGAGGCGGAGGTCCTCGACCTCGCCCGGGCCGGCGACCACCCCGACGCGGACGCCGTCCTTGTCCCCGACACGGCCCTCCACACGGCGGCGCACCTGCCGGCCCTGGAGAAGGACCTCTCCAAGCCGGTCCTCACCGCCAACCAGGTCACGGTCTGGGAGGCCCTACGCCTCGCCGACCGCAAGGTGAACGCCCCCACCCTGGGCACCCTCTTCACAAAGGAGCCCATCATCCAGGTGTAACGCCCAGCGTTCGAGACCGAGGCCCGCACCATTCAGCCCGTCCGGCGTTTGAGGACGAGCCCTTCGGGCGATGCGGGGGTCCAGGGGGCGCAGCGCCCCTGGCGGGGTGGAAGGGGCGGAGCCCCTGGGGATGATGGGGTCCCCCCTGCTCGAGCGAAGTCGAGAGCTTGGGGGAGGGTAGGGGCGGCGGGGGCGAGAGACCCTCCCCGCGTACCGGGGCGCGGTGCCGGGAATAAGCGGGGACTGTCTCCTGTTGGCGCTCAGAGGACAGCAACACGTACGCAACAGGAGGCACCCCGGTGGACGACACGGACGAGATCCGAGGCACCGCGCAAGGCACCGCGCCCGTACCCCTCTCCGTACTGGACCTGGTCACCGTGGGCGCCGGCCGCACCGCGACCGACGCCCTGCGCACCAGCGTCGCCATCTCCCGCCTCGCAGAGTCCCGCGGCTTCCACCGCTACTGGGTCGCCGAACACCACTCCATGCCGGGCGTGGCCTCCTCCTCACCCGCGGTGATCCTCGCGCACCTCGCCGCCCACACGACCCGCATCCGCCTGGGCTCGGGCGGCGTCATGCTCCCGAACCACGCCCCCCTGGTGATCGCGGAGCAGTTCGGCACGCTGGAAGCCATGGCCCCGGGCCGAGTGGACCTGGGCCTGGGTCGGGCCCCCGGCACCGACGGCGCCACGGCCGCCGCCCTCCGCCGCACCGACCGCCTGAACGAGGGCGCCGACGACTTCCCCGAGCAGCTCGCGGAGCTGACCCGCTTCCTGGACGACGACTTCCCGGCCGGCCACCCCTACGCCCGCATCCACGCGGTCCCGGGCCCCGTCCAGTCGACCTCCCCGGGCGGCGTACAGTCCCCGCACCGCCCCCCGATCTGGCTCCTCGGCTCCTCCGGGTTCAGCGCCCGCCTGGCCGGCGTCCTCGGCCTCCCCTTCGCCTTCGCGCACCACTTCTCGGCCCAGAACACGATCCCGGCGCTGGATCTCTACCGTGAGTCCTTCCGGCCGAGCGCCGTGCTGGACGCCCCCTACGCCCTGATCGGCGTCTCCGCCCTCGCCACGGACGACGAGAAGGAGGCCCGCCGCCAGGTCAGGGCCGCGGCCCTGAACATGGTCCGTCTGCGCACCGGCCGCCCGGGTCTCGTCCCGACCCCCGAGGAGGCGGAGGCGTACGACTTCAGCCCGATGGAACGTGAGTTCGTCGACTCCTGGAACGCCAACGTCATCCACGGCACCGCGGACGAGGTCCGCGCCGGCCTCGACGACCTCCAGAAGCGCACCGGCGCCGACGAGCTGATGCTCACGGGCAACGCCCACGGCGGCGACGTACGCCTGCGCTCGTACGAACTGATCGCGGACGCGTACGGGCTGCCGAAGGCGGACTAGGTCCTGTCGTCACATTCCCGTCTGCCGTCGAGCTCTCTGTCAGAAGCTCTCCGTCAGGAGCTCGCCGTCAAGAGGGCGGAGATACGATCCGGCGCCACCGGGCGGGAGTACAGCCAGCCCTGCCCGGTGTCGCAGCCGATCCCGCGCAGCCGGGTCGCCTGGGAGGCGGTCTCCACGCATTCGGCGGTGACCGTGAGGCCGAGCCGGTGGGCGAGTTGGATGAGGGCCTCGACGATGACCTCGTCGGCGGGGTTGGGGTGGGCGCCGCCGTCATCGCCGTCGGGCCCCTCGTACTGGAAGCCGCGGACGAAGGAGCCGTCCAGCTTCAGCACGGAGACCGGCAGTCGGCTGAGGTAGGCGAGGTTGGAGTAGCCGGTGCCGAAGTCGTCGATGGCGATGCGGACGCCCATGTCGCTGAGGGCCTGGAGAGCCTGGAGGGGCCGCCCGGCCGAGCCCATCACCGCCGACTCCGTCAGCTCCAACTGGAGCAGATGCGGGGCGAGACCCGTCTCCGCGAGGATCTCCGCCACGTCCGCGACCAGGTCGGAGTCCCATACCTGCCGTACGGCGACGTTGACGCTGACGAAGATCGGCGCCGCGTCCGGGTGGTCCAGCTGCCAACGGCGGGCCTGGCGGCAGGCCGTGGCCAGTACCCAACGGCCGAGCTGCACGATCGAACCGTCTTCCTCGGCCAATCCGATGAACCGATTCGGCGTCAGCGTGCCGAACTGCGGATGGTTCCAGCGGACCAGTGCCTCGACCCCGAGCACCCCGCCGTCCTCCATGCCCACCAAGGGCTGGTACTCCAGGGCGAATTCGTTCCGGTCGATCGCCGCCCGGAGCGTGGAGGAGAGCGCCTGACGGGTCATCCGGTGGGCGTTGCGCTCCGGGTCGAACAGTGTCCAGCGGCCCTTGCCGTCCGCCTTCGCCCAGTACAGCGTGGTGTCCGCGGCCTGCATCAGATGGGTCGCGGACGTCCCGGCGGCGCGCCGCTCGACGACCCCGATCGACGCGGAGACCGACAGCCGCTGCCCGGAGAGATCGAAGGGCGCCTGCAATGACTTCAGGACGGACTCGGCGAGGTCGGCCAACTGGTCCGTCCCCGTCGAGTCCTCGACCAGCAGGGCGAACTCGTCGCCGCCCAGCCGGGCGACCAGGGGAGTGGCCCCCCGGGCGTAACCCGCCTCGTCGGCACAGCGCGTCAGCCGTTCGGCCACGGCCGCGAGCAGCCGGTCGCCGACCCGGTGGCCGAGCGTGTCGTTGACCGCCTTGAACCCGTCCAGGTCCAGATAGCAGAGCCCGATCCGGCCGGTGCCGCCCTCCTCGTACGCCTCCGCCTCCAGGGCGGAGGAGAGCCGCTCGAAGAACAGCGTGCGGTTGGGCAGCCGGGTCACCGGGTCGTGCATCTGCAAGTGCCGCAGCCGCGCCTGGAGTTCACGGCGGGCGCTGATGTCCGCGATGGACAGCAGCACCGCCTCCTCCTGCGCGGGCAGCGGCGCGACCGTCACCTGCACCCAGAGCGAGTGCCCGTCGGGGTGCTTGAGGCGGCGGGTGCAGCGCAGCCGGGCCTGCCGGCCGCGCAGTACCTCGCGGTACGCGTGCCAGGCGCGGGCGTCGGAGGCCAGATCCACCAGATCGGCCGCGATCCGCCCCACGAGCGCGCCCGATCCGGTGCCGAACAGCGCGCCGAGCGACTCGTTGGCGGTGACGACCAGACCCTCGCGGTCGACCACGGCCATCGGAAGGGGCGCGGCGCCGAAGGCGGCACGGAACGCACCGGGAGATGTCGGGGTCCCGGCGGGCGGGACGAGCGCGGCATCGGGGACGGACTCGGAAATGCCAGGAATTGACTCGGGCGTGTCGGGGATGGACTCGGGCGTGTCGAGGGGGGACTCAGGCGTGTCGAGGGTGCCGAGGGGTGTTTCCGCCGGGGCGTACGAGCCGGGAGAGGCACCGGCGCAAGGGGATGCGCCGGGGGGTGAAACAGCAGAGACGGATGCGCTGGGAGGCACCCCGGCGTACGTACGAGGAGACGTACGCGGAGATGTGTCGATGTGACGCTCTGTGACGGCCGACCGGATGAGATCTGCCGTGGGCGTCGGCCCTTCGGACGTTCCGCTCACCGCTCGCTCCCGCAGTGCACTCGTTCTTCGTATGGGTCTCTCGGGTGGTCGGCCGGTGCTGGACGGCCGAACAAGCCGTGTCCGTGCAGGAAAGTGTGCCGATCATAGAGGCTGGTTCCGGAGCCTTCCAGCCACAGTCCAGTGTCCCGGAACAACCACCGGTTCTGACAGATCGTTTCTGCCTGCATCTGGACGGGTTCCTGCGCCTGGCGATCGCATGTGACGTTCCGTGAGTGTTCGGGGTGTCGTTCGGGGTTTCGGCTGCTCACGGCTCCTCACTCTTCTGGTGCAGGCAAACAGGGCGAAGCGTAACGAAATACCCCAGGCTGGGTGCGGTGTCCCGAAAACCGCATCCGGAGGTCGACGTGCCGCGTCAGCGCCCCCTGCGGGGTCTCGCCCGAGAGGCCCTGCGGCGTCGAAGCCGTGATGTGCCGCGGGTTCCTGACGCCCTGACGGTTCTCGGCGTGCCGTGGGTCCTCGCTCGTCCGGGTGCGCTGCGGGCCTTCGCCCGTCCGGGCGTGCCGCGCTGGCGCAGCACCGCGGCCGTGTTCACCTCCATGTCGGCGCTGGCCGCGACTTCCCTGATCACGGGCCCCGCGCTCGCCGAACCCCTCTTCTCCCCCTGCGCCCTGAAGCGGACCGAGGCCCACCACTCGGAAGGCCTGGACACCTGGAACGCCGACTATCCGCGCCCCACCCGCCCCCTCGACGCGGTGCTCGTCTATCTGTCCTTCCCGGACTCCCGGCCCCGCACCACGCCCGCCGAACTGGCCGCCGACTACTTCCCGGCCACCAGCCAGTTCTTCGAGCGCGCCTCGTACGGCAAGTTCACACTGCGCCCGCATCCGCAGCGCGACTGGATCCGGATGCCGCACACCTCCACCTCGTACGCCATAAAGCGCGACTGGAACGCCGCGCGGCGCGGCGACTATCTGCGTGACGCGGTCGCCGCGGCCGACCGGAAGGTCGACTTCTCCCGCTACGACATCGTCTACTTCGTGGCCGACCCGGACGCGCCGGGCGTCGACTCCGACGCGACGAAGGTCGTCAACCTCGACACCCCCATCGAAGCCGACGGCACGGACATCCGCCGTGTCGTCACGGTCTTCGAGAAGCACCCGCCGGACCACCTCGTCCTCGCCCACGAGACGGGGCACGTCTTCGACCTGCCCGACCTCTACCACCGCCCCACCGACGGCAAGGGCGACTGGGACACCTACGTCGGCGACTGGGACCTCATGGGCAGCCAGTTCGGCCTCGCCCCCGACCTGTTCGGCTGGCACAAGTGGAAACTGGGCTGGCTGGAAACGCGCCAGGTGGTCTGCCTGCGGGAGCACGGGACCGCGAGGCTGACCTTGGAGCCGCTGGGGTCGGGTCCGGTGACGGGCGGGGCGGGGACGGCGGCATCAGGGGCGCCGGTCTCCGTCGCGGGCGCCCCTGCCCTGGCCGGTCCGGCACCGGCTTCGGGCTCCGGGAGGCCGCCCTCGGACTCGGAGGGCTCCGCCTCGGGGCCCGGGGGCTCGATTCCCGGACCCGGGGGGTCCGCCGCGGGCTCCGGGGCGCCGGTCTCAGGCCCCGTCTCCGACCCCGTCTCCGGGGGGTCTGTCCCGGGCTCCCGGGCGCGGATCTCGGCCTCGGCCCTGTCGGCCTCGCGGGCGGTCCTGCCCACCTCGGCACCGGGGGCGCGCATCTTCGGTTCCGGCCGCGGTACCAAATTGGCGGTCGTCCGTACGGGTCCCGACAGTGCGCTGGCCTTCGAGGCGCGCACCTCGACGGGCAACGACGGCGCCACCTGCACACAGGGCGTCCTGATCTACCGCATCCGCAGCGAGGCCGACTCCGGCGGCGGCCCGGTCGAGGTCATCGACGCCCACCCGCACTCCGAGTCCTGCTGGGGTGAATCGGTCTACCCGCCCCTGGCGGACGCGCCCGTCGGGCTCGGGGAGAGTTTCACGGTCCCCGGCGAGAAGGTGCGCGTCGAGGTCGAGGACCGGACGGCGTCCGGGGCGTGGACGGTGAAGATCACGACAGGCTGAGCCCCTCGCCCGCGCGGAGGCGTACACGCAAGAAGCCCCTCGCTTTCGCGAGGGGCTTCTCACCGTCTGTGCGCCGCCAGGGACTCGAACCCCGGACCCGCTGATTAAGAGTCAGCTGCTCTAACCAACTGAGCTAGCGGCGCCTGCTGACGTCGTAGACCTTAGCATCCTGATCGGCGGGAGGAAAAATCGATATCCGCACCGCGGCGGAGGCGGCCGTGCGGGCCGCCCGGACGGCTGCCCACACCAGGATCTCGGGACCCGGAAGCCACGGATGCCGGGTGTCGGGGGCCACCAGCCAGCGGGACGTGAGGTGGGCGACGGGGCTCAGGGCGGGCACGGTCACGGCGTCGCCGACCCCGTGGCAGAGCAGCGGAGGAATGGCGTGGACGCGCCCGGATTCCCCCGACTCACCCGCCCCCCACTCCTCCCACTCCAGGAGCGACGGCAGGCGCTGTGCGGTGCCCGGCGCGCTGAACAGCAGCATCCGCCCGCGGTGCACGGCCACCGGGCCCGAGCCCGGCCCCTCGTCCCACAGCCGGTCGAGCATCCGCCGGCCGAAGATCGCGGGTACGTTGACGATGTCGAAGGCGGTGCCGCAGGGCAGGACGACCGGGGCGGTCGGGTGTTCCTCCCAGAGGGTGAGGGTGCTGCGCGGATACGTTCCTGCCGAGGCGAGCCAGGCGGCTCCGTCCGGGGTGACGCCGCAGACGTCGAACCGGTCGGGCAACGGGGCGGCGGAGCTTGCCGAATTCCGTGTGCTGCTCATGCCGGTCAGATCTACCGTCGGTAAGCATCCGCCCCCCGAGAGTTGCGAGAACCCGGGACAGAATGCCGGGGAGGGGAGTACCTTGCCCCCTTGGCATATGCCAGGCTTCCGGGCTTTCAGGGGCGCTTGGAACTGCGCGACAAGCCCAGGCGGCGGGGGCGAGAGAACCCGGCGGCTACACGGAAACGTACGGCTCACGCATGGTCGCCCACCCCATGCCCGAGCCCCCGCCCGTCCCCCTCGACCCCTCGCAACAGATCCCGCCCGAACTCGACCATCTTCTTCGCATAGTCCTCGGTCCACTCGGCCCGCTCCGCGATCGCAGCCGGCGTAAGCCGGTCGAACCGCCGGGGATCAGCCAGCTGCGCGGCGGCGATCGCCTGGAACTCGAGCGCCCGATCGGCCGCGGCGCGAAACGCGAGCGTCAGCTCCGTGGCCCGCGCCAGCAGCGCCCGAGGATCGTCGATCGACTCGAGATCGAAGAAGTGCTCCGGATCACCGGCCGCCTCCGCGGGCTCGAAGAGCAGGGGCGCGGGGCGTAGCCGCGGTTCGTTCCGACGCGGCGTGGGCTCCGCCATGTCTTCTCCTCCTCGTACGGTTCAGGGGCCCGCTTCGTGGGTGGGCCACCGTCCATTCTCCCCCGTCCGCGCAAGTAGGCCCGTGTGAGCGGACCCGCACAACCGTGCAAGCCGGACCCACGGGTATCACCCACGGATCCGCTATGGATCCGCTGTGGACCCGAGGTGGATCTACGGTCGCCACATCACCCGATGCTCCGCCAAATGCGACAGCACCGCGTGATTGGCCTCCCAGCCGTCGGGAAATTTCACGGTGACCCCCAGCTGGACCGGCTCCGTCGACGGATGGTCGTCCAGCAGTTCCGTCACTCCCGCCCGGCACACCACGATGCACGCGTGCCGATGCCGCGAGGCGAGGACGCACAGCCGCCCCGTCTCCAGGTGGAACGCGGTCGCGTCGGGCCGCCCGGACAGCGGATGCAGCACCACGGTGACGTCGAACTCCCGCCCCTGAAGCCGATTCGCCGTGTCGACGGTGACGTCCGCGACCCCGAGGTCGGCGAGCGCCGCCCGTACGGCCGCCGCCTGGTCCCGGTGCGCCGTGCCGACGGCGATCCGGTCGGCGGTCAGGGGCACCGGTTCCTCCGCCCGCTCCGAGGTGGCCGCACCGCCCCGGTCCAGCAGCCGTCGTACGACCTGGGCCACCGCGCGTACCGCCTCCGGGTCCGTACGCGGCGTGTGCCGGGCCGGCAGCTCCAGCAGCCCCCAACCCGCCTCCGCCGCCTCGTCGATGACCCGGTCGGGACCCGAACCGTCCGACACCACACCGAACTTCAGCCGCCGGTCACCATGGCCGGTGCCGCTGCGGAACGGCGTGTACGGGTAGAACGCGTCCGAGACGAGCGGCGCCGCGGAGGCCGGCAGCCGCCAGGACACCGGGAGGCGGTGCTGCGGCAGTTCGGGGTTGTGGGCCAGCAGTGTCGTCACCGCGGACGCCGACGGGTCGTACGACAGCCCCGCCCACTGCTCCGAGCCGACGATCGCGAACGGGTCCAACTGCCCGGGGTCGCCCACGAACAGCGCCCGCTCGAAGAGCCCCGCCACGGCCAGCAGCGCGTCCGACCGCATCTGGTAGGCCTCGTCGACGATCGCGTGCCGCCACGGCTCGACCCCCTTGACGTGGGCCCACTTGGCGGCGGTCGAGACGACCACGTCCAGTCCGGCCAGATCGCCGGCCTTCGTGGACTTGCGGACGTTCGGCAGGTCGTCCAGAGCCTTGTCGTAGGGGTCGGGATCGCTGCTGTGCAAGCGCCCTACCGGCAGCTCCCCGTTCTTCTCGGCGAGTCGCAGCACCAGGTCGTCGACCTGGGCGTTGGTCTGCGCGATGACCATCAACGGGTGTCCTGCGGAGGCGAGTTCGAGCGCCGCGCGGACGACGAGGGTGGATTTCCCGGCGCCCGGGGGAGAGTCGACCACGACGCCGCGGTGCGTGCCGTGCAGGGTGTCGTTCAGGATCGCGTCGGTGGCGCGGCCGGCCGCGGCTCCGGGATCGAAGGCCGTGGTCACAGGATGTCATCCTCCGTCACCGGGTCGGGCTGCGGTACCGCGTCGGGCTCGCCCGGCGGTCCGCCGTGCGTCCACGGGGTCTCCTCCGGGTCGGGCAGCTTCGCGCCGCCCCGCTGTTCGTGCTCGAAGAGCGTGAAGCAGAGGAGGTCCCCCTTCTCCGGCACGGACCCGGTCTCGGGTTCCTTGCCGCGCCCCATCTTGTCGACGATCCGCAGGACCACCAGCCCGTCGCCCTCCGATGACTCCTCGTACCCGACGAACTCGGCCGCCTGCGGCTTCCCGCCCAGCGACCGGTACACCTTCGTCCGCTCCCCGAGGTGCGGCCGGTCGTCCGTGCGCACGGTCACCAGGGGGCGGGGGCTCGGCCGCTTGCTCTCGCTGTACGCCATGACGACGTCCGTGACCTCACCCGCGAAGGCCTCGCCGACCAGCCGCCGCCCGGCCATGACCAGCGGATCGTCGAGGGCTTCCTGCGCGTCCAGGCGGGCCTGCTCGCGCTCGCGCGTGGCCAGCTTGTTCGCGGCGGTGACCGCGTCGTCGCGGCGTGGCTGTGGGGGCTCGCCCGCGGTGATCCGGTCGCGGTGGCCGGTGAACGACCAGCGGTCACGGGTCCACCGGTCGGCCGCGTGGGTGCCCTCGGGGAGCGTCCGCAGCAGGTCGAGGCCGCGCCACACCGCGTCCCAGGTGGGCCGGGTGATCTGCTCGACGAGGGTGCGGATCTCCCGCTCGGCGGCGGTGAGTTCACCGAGCCGGTCGTCCGCCTCCAGGCCGTCCTCGGCGGCGGCGAGGGCGGTCCGCGCGCGGTCGTAGCGCTCGATGGCGGGAGCGAGCAGTTTGTTGTCGAAGGCGGGGTCGGTGGCCGGTCCCGCGGGCGGGCACACGAGCTGTCCCCGGGCATCCCGCCGCAACTCGGCCCGCAGCGCGGCCTGCGCGCCCGACGCACCCTCCGGGGGGTCGATCCAGGCGAGCAGCGCCCCCAGGTGCTGGTCCTCCAGGCTGCTCTGGCCGGTCGCCCAGTGCCGCGACAGCACGTCGGTGAGGGCGAGCAGCAGGGCGGAGCCGGGCACCCGGGCCCGCTCCCCGAAGTGCGTCAGCCACCGCCCGAGCAACGGCACCCGGGGCGGCGCCGGATGGGGCGCCTCCGGCTCCTGCTCCGCGGTGCGCCGAAACCGCATGGAGCGGCCGAGGAGCCGTACGAACTCCACACCCGCGCGGCTCGGTACGATCAGCTGTGGGGCGTCCGCGCACAGTTCGACCTCGACCTTGACGCGCTTGCCGGTCTCGGGGTCGGTCTCGCTGCGCTCGGCCGCCTCGACGTCGTCGGCGTAAGTGTCCACGTACGGCAGTACGACATCGGCCAGCTCCGCGAGGAACGCGAACCGCAGGTCGCGGTCCCGGGGTTGCGGCACGACCAGCAGGCGGGGCGCGTCCCGGTCCGTGCCGACCAGCGCCCCGAGCGGGGCCCCGGCCTCACCTGCGGTGGTCAGCGGTACGAACACCAGGGGCCGCTCGGTGAGGTGCCGGTGGCGCACGGTGGCGACGGGCCGGGCCCGCCCGCTCTCGACGGCCTCCAGCCGGGCGAGGGTGGCGATCAGCGACACGGGGCCACCTCCGGGAGGACTTCGCCGGCCGGCTCCTGTCGGCCGGTGGGTGGTGTGGCGTGCCCCCGCAGGGCCTCCGACAGCAGCGTCGCGGCCCTGCGCAGGGCCACGACCGCCGGGTCGTCGGGGTCCCCGGCCGCGCCGTGGGCCGCCGCCAGGACCTCACCGATCGTCGTCAGCCCGCCCAGCTCGGAGCGGAGCGACCGCCCCAGGGCCGTCACCACGCCCTCGGCGCGGGAGCGGTCGCGGCAGTGGAAGGCGAGCTCGCAGGCGGCCAGGCACTCGGGGGCGTAGGTCGCGGAGACGGATTCGACGGCGGCCGTCAGGTCGGCGGCCGGGAGGTCGGGGGCGAAGCAGGTGCCCTCGGGGAGGCTGTCCGCGATGTCCTCGACACGCGTGAGGCGGGCCAGCTGGCGGCGGGTGACCGCGCGCTGCTTGCGGATGTCGACGGCGGACGCGGTGGGCAGGTTGGAGAAGTCCTTGGGGCAGACCAGCAGGACCCGGTGGCGAACGTCGGGACCGGCGTCGCTGTCGCCGAGGCGTGCCGCCACCTCCTCCAGCGCGAGCACGTACACCGCGGACTGGCGGGCGGCGGCGCCTACCTTCGCCGGGTCCGCGGAGCCGTCCAGCATCGGGAAGGACTTGATCTCGACGACCGTCCAGCTTCCGTCCGGGTGGACGACGACGGCGTCCGGCTCCAGGAAGGCGGGGGAGCCCGCGACGTCGAGGGCGAGCATGGGGTGGTCGAGCAGGGTCCAGGCGCCGGCCGTGGTGGCCTCGCGCAGGGCGAGGGCCGTACGGGCCGCGCGCCCCTCGGGGCCGACCGCGCTCAGGTCGGGGACGACACCGGCCGCGGGCGGCTCGGCGCCCGGGTCCAGCTTCTCGTGCACCAGCCGCAGCAGCTCCGCGCCGCCGTCGGCCTTGACCCGCGCCTCGAACGCGTTCCCCCGCATGAAGGCGAACTGGGACTGGCCGAAGGCGGACGGTGAGCCCAGCGCGTCCGCCAGCTTCGCCTTGTCGACACCCGCGCCGTCCAGCAGGGCGCGCCGCTCGCACCCGGGGTTCGCGGCGAGCGCCGCGAGGGCCCGCGCGTCCAGCGCCTTGGGCGCTACGGCGGGACCGCGCAGCTCAGCGAGCCGCTGTCGCAGCGCCTTCTCCCGCGTCCGCGGGGGAGGCACCCGGCTCGGCTTCGTGCCCGGTTCGGGACTCGCGCTGTCGGGGAATTCGCTCACCCGTGGAAGTCTGGCATCCGCCACTGACAATTGAGGAACGTGCGCCGTGCGAGGCGCCCGCGACCCACGGGATGCGGGCACTCAGCAGCCCCCGCACGCGGTCCGCGAGCCGCATCACGTACGGGGTCAGCAGCAGCCCGATCCCCATCACGGTGGCGCCCGCCACCGCGTCGAGGAAGTAGTGGTTGGCGGTGCCCATCACGACGATCGTGGTCAGCAGCGGATAGGCGATGCCCGCGAGCCGGACGACGGGCGTGCGGCCGTAGCGCCACAGCATCACTCCGCACCACAGCGACCAGCCCACGTGCAGGCTGGGCATCGCCGCGTACTGGTTGGTCATGCCGCCGAGGCCGCGCGGCGCGCTCGCCTCGCCGCCCCACCAGCCGTACGAGCTGTACTGGGCCATCGTGTCGACGAAGCCGTGGCCCGCGGAGAGCAGCCGGGGCGGGCAGGTCGGCATCAGCGTGAAGCCGATCAGGCCGATCAGCGTGGATGTCATCAGCCAGGTGCGGGCGGCGCGGTAGCGCACGGCCCGGGAGCGGAAGAGCCAGATCAGGATCGCGGGGGTCACCAGGTAGTGCAGCGACGCGTACCAGAAGTCGGCGGGGACGCCGAGCCAGGCCTCGCTGGTGAACAACCGGTTCAGCGGGTGCTCGGCGTTGAGGTGGAGGACCTTCTCGATGCGCAGGATCTCCAGGCCGTGTCCGACGGCGTCGTCGGTGTCGCCCCGGGCGAGCAGTCGGCCCGCCGAGTACGACGCGTACACCATCACGAGCAGCGGCAGCTCGGTCCACCAGCGCAGCCGGGTGTGCGATGCGGCGGCGCGCAGTTCGGTCCACCGGCGGAGCCGGGCGCGCGGTGCCGCCTCGGTTCGCCGTGCATCGGTCTGCGGCATCCGACCGTCCTCCCCCATCTGCTTGCGTGGTCTGCTTGCGTGACCTGTGGTTGTTGCTTGCGTGACCAGCCGATTGCGCCCCGGTGACGCGGCCATCCGATTTTACGGTGTATGTGAACGGCTTAAGGAGGCGCCCCCTGGTCGTCAAAGACGCAGAGATCGCCCGCCGGGTTGCCCGACGCGGGGGTGAGACATGATGGGATCACCCATCTCTCAGGTCCGCGTCTCTTCCTCGTCCCGCACGTCCTCCACGCGAACCGGAAAGGCTTCTCTTCATGGCACCGCGCATCCTGCTGGCCCGGCACGGTCAGACGGAGTGGTCACTGTCCGGCAAGCACACCGGCAGGACCGACATCCCGCTCCTGGAAGAGGGCCGGCGCGGTGCCAAGGTGCTGGGGGAGCGACTGCACCGGGCGCCCTTCGACGGGCTCTCGGGGGTCGAGGTGCGCACCAGTCCGCTGGCACGCGCGCGTGAGACGTGCGAACTGGCCGGCTTCGGCGAGCGTGCCACCACCTGGGACACGCTCATGGAGTGGGACTACGGCGCGTACGAGGGCATGACCCCGGCCGAGATCCAGGCGGTCCGCCCGGGCTGGTTCATCTGGCGCGACGGCGTCCCCGAGGGGGAGACCCTGGAGCAGGTCACCGCGCGCGCGGACGAGGTCGTCGCCTGGTCCCGCGCGGAGGACCGGGATGTGCTGGTCTTCGCGCACGGGCACATCCTGCGCTCGATCGGCGCCCGCTGGCTCGGCCTCCCGCTCGACTTCGCGGCCCGTATCCGCCTCAACCCGACCTCGCTGTCGGTGCTCGGCTGGGCCTACGGAGAGCCCGCGATCGAGGCGTGGAACGACTGCGGGCACCTGACCGCGTAGGCGCCGGCCGACGGCCGGGATCACGGGATGCGCGGCAGACTCGCGTGGCGCTCGAGGAACGCCGACACACCCGACGCCCGGCGGTGCGGCAGCAGTACGCGCGCGGTGCCCGCCAACATGGTCTGGATACGCGACGACTGGACCTCGCCCAGCAGGTCGAGGACGCGCAGACCCGCGACGGCGGCCTCGTCGGGGCGGCCGCCGCGCGCGAGGTCGTCGGCGAGCTCGGCCGTGTAGAGGGCGATGTTGCGGGTGAAGTGCGGGTCCTGGAGGTGCGCGGCGCGCCGGGCGTGCCGGGCCGCGCGGGTCCAGTCGCCCAGAGTCGACCAGCACTGCGCCTCCAGACCCTCCAGTTCGGCCTCTCCGTAGAAGGTCATCCACTCGGGATCGGTCTCCGAGGGGCCGCGTTCGAAGAGCGTCTGCGCGCGGACGAGCGCCTGCTCGCACCCCGTGCGGTCGGCGAGTCCGGCCCAGCCGCCCGCCTCGCGCAGCGCGAGCAGCGAGAGCAGTCGCGGGGAGCCGAGCGGGCGCGCCGCGCGCTGTGCCGCCTGCGCCGCGCGCACCGCCTCGCGGGGGCGCCCGGCGTCGCGTGCCAGGAACGCCGTGTTGCAGAAGGCGTGCGCCTCGAGGGCCGGGTCGCCGGACATCCTGGCGGTCGCCAGCGCCTCGGCGTAGTGCGAGCGCGCGTCCTCGAAGCGCCCGGAGTCGTGTGCCAACCAGCCCACCGAGATCGCCAGTTCGCCCGCCCCCGCGTAAAGCCGGTCGGCGGTGGTCTGCCGGGTGGTGCCCGCGTCGAGCAGCTCGTAGGCGGTCCGCAGCGGTGCGGCGGCCCGCCGGTAGAGGCCGTCGGCCCCGTGCCGGTCGTCGAGCAGCCGGATCCGGCGGACGGCCTCTTCGAGGGCGCCCGCCTCGGAGGTTCCCACCCGGTGGACACGGCGGTCCGCGGCTGCGGCCGGAGCGCCGAAGGCGACTCCGAAGGGGCCCAGTGAGGCCGCCGCCACGGTGGCGGTGCCTCCAGTCATGAATGCGCGACGTTGCACGTCGCTCTCCTCGTGGTTCTCGTGCGTGTCATACGGGTCCTGCGTGTCATACGTCTCGTGCGTCTCCTCCGTCTCACCGGTGGCGTACGTCGGGCTCGTGGTGTGGGGAGGGGGCGCTTCGTCCGTGCCGCGCGCCCCTCGGCCGCGTACGGACGAGCGGGGCGAGAAGCCCAGGTCGGTCAGCGTGCGGCCGGGGAACATGTGCAGGAACACCCGTTCGTAGGCGTAGTTGGGGCAGCGGATCTCGCCTGCCTCGACCCGCCCGATGTAGCGCGCGTCACAGCTGACCCGCTCCCCGATCTCGCGCGCGGCCCTCCGTACCGCCGCGGCGAACTCGCCCGGCGAGCGCTGTGCGCGCAGTCGCCGGAAGGCGAGATTCGGCCGTGGTGGCCGGGGGGACTGGGACGAGGTCACCGCTGACGACGCCATGGCCGGGCCCTCTCTTGCGAACCGTCGAACCATGCCGGACTCAAGGAGAGTTGTCCGTGTTGCGGCGTGTGTCGCCTTGTCCCGGCGGAGCAAGAACGTACCTGCTGTGACGGCGCCGCCACGCTGGGTTTGGCTACAAAACGGATATCTCATCCACGATCTGCCATGAACTGCCATCCTTTGCGGCTGAGTTATGCCGTAGCCGTTGACGTTCTGACGCGTTGAACCCGGTGGACCGGGAGCGCACCCGAACTCCCGACCCACTCGTGCAGGAGGAGGGGTTCCGTGTTGGAGGCCGGGATGGAAAGCACCGAGTTTCGTACGCGGCTGTCGACCGCCGAGCACAGGCCGTCCCCCGAGTGCGACGCCGCACCGGAGCCGGTCGCCGACTGCGACCTCGTGACGGTTCCGGCGCGCCAGGGGCTGGAGGCGGTCGACATCCTCCGCCGCGGCGCCTGCGACTCCGTCGGGCCCGTCCTGCTCGACGACGGCTGCGACACCCTCGGCTTCCTGGTGCCGCCCGGCACCGCGGACGCCTGGGACGTGCCGGGCAGCACCTGCACCCAGACCAACGGCCGCGGCCTCAGCCTGGTGGCACCCGAGCCCCCGGTCGAGGGCTCGGACTGGCTGCTGCCGCCCGGCACCGCGGACCTCGCGACCGACCCGGCCGTGCTGCGGGCGGCACTGGGCGAGGCGGCCCGGCTGATCGAGGCCGCGGACAACTGCCGCTGACACCGGAAACACCGGGCGGCGCCCTCACGGGTTGCCGCTGCGCCGACCTCCCTGTACGCCCTGATAATGGCAGGATGGGAAGGTCGAGGAACAAGCGGTCCGACGACGCGCGGGGCGCGGTGCGTGACGCGTCGCGCGGTTCGCGCCGTGGGCAGGCGTCCGCCGACGCCGTCGTCGAGACGGTCGAGGGCGGCCTCGCCGAACTGATACCCGACCGGGACCGCCCGCGCGCCTGGACCCTCCTCATCGACGGCGCCCCCCAGTCCCACGTCGACCTCGACGACCCCGCCCATCTGAGCTTCGA
The DNA here is from genome assembly GCF_042885015.1 of Streptomyces sp. NPDC058086. NCBI lineage: Bacteria > Bacillati > Actinomycetota > Actinomycetes > Kitasatosporales > Streptomycetaceae > Streptomyces > Streptomyces sp. NPDC058086. Next base: position 44,963 of record NZ_JBHVST010000040.1, read on the forward strand.
GTACCAGCGCCGCCTCGGCCATGTCATCGACCTCGTGGCCCCGCCCGGCAAACCCGTGCACGCCGTCCACCTCGGCGGCGGCGCCTTCACCCTCGCCCGCTACACCGCCGCGACCCGCCCCCGCTCCACCCAGCAGGTCGTCGAACGCGACGGGGCCCTCGTCCAACTGGTCCGCCGCGAACTCCCCCTGGACCCGAACGCCCGTATCCGCGTGCGCTCCCTGGACGCCCGCGAAGGCCTCGCCAAGGTCCCCGACGGCTGGGCGGACCTGGTGATAGCGGACGTGTTCAGCGGCGCCCGCACCCCCGCGCACCTCACCTCGGTCGAGTTCCTCACCGACGTCCGCAGAACCGTCAAACCCGGTGGCCTGTACGCCGCCAACCTCGCCGACGGCCCCCCGCTGGCCCATCTGCGCGGCCAGATCGCCACCGCCGCGACCGTCTTCCCCGAGCTCGCCCTCATCGCCGACCCCACGGTCCTGCGCGGCAAACGCTTCGGCAACGCCGTCCTCGTGGCCTCCGGCCACCCCCTGCCCCTGGCCGAACTCACCCGTCGCGCCGCCTCGGACCCCCACCCGGCCAGACTCGAACACGGCAAACAGCTCACCGACTTCACCGGAGGAGCGGTGCCGGTACTGGACGCGGCGGCGGTGGCATCCCCGGCCCCGCCGGCTTCCGTGTTCCGGTGAGTGTGACGCGCCCCAAAGGGGCGCGGGGAACGGCGCGCCCAGCCACAACAAACCCGCACCCGACCCGCAAAGCCTGCGCAGCTAATACGTGCCGATCTCCACCCGCGGCGGCCCGTCGTGCCACGTACAGAACACCGACACCCGATCCGCCCCCGAAGCGAACTCCACCCGAATCCACGACTCCGTCTTCCACACCTGCATCGACCACCCCGAACCGGGCGTGGCCGAGACGAGCGTCGCGGAGGTGGTACCGAGATCGAAGACGGCCCGCCCCCCGTCGGTGTCGTAACTCTTGACCTGCCCGGCGGGTCCGGAGGCGCTCGGACTCGGGTCGGCGGAGGGCGATTTCGAGGGGGCCGGCGTCGCGGTCGGCCGCGGACTCGTCGTCGGTTTCGAGGCGGATGGACTCGGGCTCGCCGGGGGCCGACCCGTCGACGAGGCAAGCGGCTTGGACCCCTGTGTCGTCGCCCTGCCCACCGTGATGGGCAGCGCGCGCGGCGGATCGTAGGCCGTCCCCGTCATGACCGTGTGGACGCCCCACCACGACAGCGTGACCGCCGCGCCCGTGGCGAGCGACCAAGCCAGTACGTGTACGAATCCTCTGAGCATCGCGGGCCATACTGCCTCACGCGCCCCATGGGTGTCTCCCATGTCTCCTGACAGAACGGCGGCCCGAGTTATCCACAGGCACCGGACCGGCATCGCACAGATGGCGTACGGTGCGGCGCATGGCAAGTGTGCTCGTGGTCGAGGACGACCAGTTCGTACGCAGCGCTCTCATCCGGCATCTGACCGAAGCCGCGCACACGGTGCGCAGTGTCGGCACCGCCCTTGAGGCGCTGCGCGAGGTTGCCCATTTCTCCTTCGATGTCGTCATCCTGGACCTCGGACTGCCTGATCTGGACGGGGCCGAGGCGCTGAAGATGCTGCGCGGCATCACCGACGTCCCGGTGATCATCGCAACCGCGCGGGACGACGAGACGGAGATCGTCCGCCTGTTGAACGACGGGGCGGACGACTATCTGACCAAGCCGTTCTCGGTCGAGCACCTGTCCGCGCGGATGGCCGCCGTCCTGCGCCGCTCGCGGGCGACGGGCGATACACCCCCGTCGCCGGTCATCAGGGTCGGCGGCCTGTCCATCGACCCGCTGCGCCGCCAGGCCGAGCTGGACGGCGCCCGACTGGACCTCACCCGGCGCGAGTTCGACCTGCTCGCGTTTCTCGCCGGGCGGCCCGGTGTCGTCGTCGCGCGCAAGGAGCTGCTCGCCGAGGTGTGGCAGCAGTCGTACGGGGACGACCAGACCATCGACGTCCATCTGTCGTGGCTGCGCCGGAAACTGGGCGAGACGGCGGCGCGGCCGCGCTATCTGCACACTCTCCGCGGGGTCGGCGTGAAGCTGGAACCCCCGGGCTTGGAGCCGCCGCGATGAGGTGGGCACTGGTCAAGGTGTGCGTGGCGGTGACCACGATGGTCGTGGTGGCCTTCGCGGTCCCACTGGGGCTCGTCATCAAGGAGATGGCCAGGGACCGCGCCTTCTCGAACGCCGAGCGGCAGGCCGCGGCCATCGCGCCCGCGCTGTCCATCACCACCGACCGGGACCAGTTGGAGCGGGTCGTCGCCTCCGCCGGCTCGGACGACGGGATGGCCGTGCACATACCGGCGGGCGACGGCGCCAAGGCGGTCGACATCGGACGGCAGCGCGCCGCCGCCAAGGACATCGCGACCACACGCAACATCGGCCGGGCCTCCACCGCGGAGGTTCCCGGCGGTTCCATCCTGCTCCAGCCCACCGCGCTGAGCTCCGGCGAGATCGCGGTCGTCGAGGTGTACGTCCCCGAGTCCGAGGTCAGCAACGGGGTCGGCACCGCCTGGGCGGTGCTCGCCGCGGTCGGGGTCGCGCTCATCATCGGCTCGGTCGCGGTCGCCGACCGGCTGGGGGTACGGATGGTGCAGCCGGCGCAGCGACTGGTCGAGGGCGCGCATGAGCTGGGTGAGGGGAAGCTCGGCGCAAGGGTGCCCGAGGAGGGGCCGAACGAACTGCGGCTGGCGGCGGTGGCGTTCAACTCGATGGCGGATCAGGTCGTACAACTCCTGGCGAACGAGAGGGAGTTGGCCGCTGACCTCTCGCACCGCCTGCGGACCCCGCTGACCGTGCTGCGCCTCAACACGGCCTCGCTCGGTGACGGGCCGGCCGCAGAGCAGACGCGGGCGGCGGTGGCGCAGTTGGAGCGGGAGGTCGACACGATCATCCGGACGGCCCGGGAGGCCAAGCCGCAGACGGCGGCGATAGGCATCGGTGCCGGGTGCGACGCGTCCGAGGTCGTCCGCGAGCGGATGGACTTCTGGTCGGCGCTCGCCGAGGACGAGGGGCGCAAGGTGCGGGTCGCGGGAGTGGACCATCCCGTACGGATACCCGTCGCCCGGGCCGACCTCGTCGCCGCCCTCGACGCGCTCCTCGGGAACGTGTTCCGGCACACCCCGGAGGGCACGGCCTTCGCGGTCGACGTGCACAAAAGCGAGGACGCGGTGATCGTGCTGGTGTCGGACGCGGGCCCGGGCATCATGGACCCGGAGGCCGCGATGGCACGGGGGAAGGGTTCCGGGAGCGACGGTTCGACCGGCCTCGGCCTGGACATCGTGCGCCGGCTCGCGGAGTCGACGGGCGGGGACGTGCGGATCGGTTCGTCGGTGCTGGGCGGCACCGAGGTGCGCATATGGATCCAGCTGGACGGGCGGGCTCCGGTGCGGCGCGGGCACAGGGGGTCCGTGCGGCGTCGTAGGCGAGGCGTGGGCGTGAGCTGACGCGGATCGGCGCGATTCGGGCGTGGGCCCGGCGTGGGCGGTGCGTGCGGCCAAATTGGTCTCTACCTTTAACCGTCCCCGATGCCTTCCTTAAGCGCACCATAAGATCGCCGACGTGCGTCCCGATCAGGCGGTTTGCCCGATTCCGGATCGCTAGCGTGCTGCCGCACCCCACCCCCCGTGAACCGCGAAGGCAGGCACACGCGATGAGCACTACGCACCGGCGCAAGGTCAGTGGCAGGAACAAGGCGATAGGCGGGATCGTCGCCGCGGCCGTGGTCGGCGGTGGCGCCTTCCTGTTCTCCGGGACCGCGCTGGCGGCCGGCGTCGGTGCCGCGTACACCAAGACCAGTGACTGGTCGACGGGTTACACCGCGCAGTACGTCATCACCAACGACACCGGCCAGGCGAAGGGGGACTGGACGCTGGAGTTCGACCTGCCGTCGGGCACCGGGCTCAGCTCGCTGTGGAACGGAACTTCGACGGTGAGCGGGCAGCACGTCACCGTCAAGCCGCCGTCCTGGGACAAGGACGGGCTGGCGGCCGGCGAGTCGGTCACCGTCGGCTTCGTCGTGAACGGCACGGCGGACCCGAAGGGCTGTGTCATCGACGGCGCCAAGTGCTCGGTGGACGACGGCGCGACGCCGGAGCCGAGCGGCCGCCCGACCCAGTCGCCGACCCCGACCCCGACACCCACCGCCACTCGGCCCCCCACGTCGACCCCGACCCCCACGTCCACCCCCACACCCACTCCTTCCGCCTCGCAGACCACCGGCAGTGGCACGACGACCGGCGCGGGCTTCGCGCCGTACGTCGACACCTCCCTCTACCCGGCCTTCGACCTGGTCGGCAGCGCCACGGCCACCGGCGTGAAGGACTACAACCTGGCCTTCATCACCGACGGCGGCGGCTGTACGCCGAAGTGGGGCGGGGTGACCGACCTCGCCAGTGACGGCGTGGCGTCGCAGATCGGCGCGCTGCGGGCGAAGGGCGGCGACGTCCGGGTGTCCTTCGGCGGCGCCTCGGGCTCGGAGCTGGCGACGACCTGCTCGTCGGCGGACGCGCTGGCGGCGGTGTACGGGAAGGCCGTGGACGCGTACAACCTGACCAAGGTCGACTTCGACGTCGAGGGCGGCGCGCTGCCGAACGCGACCGCGAACACGAACCGGGCGAAGGCGATCGCGAAGCTCCAGCAGCAACACCCGAACCTGGACGTGTCCTTCACTCTCCCGGTCATGCCCGAGGGCCTGACCCAGGACGGCGTGAACCTGCTCTCCAGCGCCAAGTCCAACGGTGTGAAGATCTCCGCGGTCAACATCATGGCGATGGACTACGGCCCCTCGTACAACGGCGACATGGGCACCTACGCCGAGCAGGCCGCCACCGCCACCCAGGCCCAGGTGAAGAGCGTCCTCGGGCTGTCGGACAGCGCGGCGTGGAAGGCCGTCGCCGTCACCCCGATGATCGGCGTCAACGACGTCGCCTCCGAGATCTTCAAGGTCGACGACGCGGCCCAACTGGTCGACTTCGCCAAGTCGAAGGGCCTCGGCTGGCTCTCCATGTGGTCCGCCGCCCGCGACAAGCAGTGCCCGGGCGGTGCGAAGAACTCCGCCGACGCGACCTGCAGCTCGATCGCGCAGGACGCGGGCGCGTTCTCGAAGGCGTTCGGCACGTACAAGTAGCCGACCCCGCCAGGGGGTCACCCATCGCGGCGGAACAGGGCCGTCCAGAGCGCCCAGGCGATGGCCGTAGGGGAGAGGCCGACCGCGTCCAGCTGAAAGCCCGCGGCGACCAGATGAAGCGCGTTGCGCCCCGGCGCGCATCCCAGACCGAGGGCGCGGCACACCCCCAAGTGCCGCGCCCCCTCCCCCGCTTCCCCCGGACAGAAGGACTCTGTGGCCTGCTCGCCTCAGGGCCGAGTGACCTACTCGGCGCCGGCCGGCGTCGTCGGCGGCAGGGAACCCGTCCGGGCCACCTGCCCGTACCAGTGCGCGCTGGACTTGGGCGTACGGGCCAGGGTCGCGTAGTCGACGTACACCGCTCCGAACCGCTTGTCGTAGCCGTACGCCCACTCGAAGTTGTCCATCAGGGACCAGAGGTAGTAGCCCCGCACGTCCGCGCCGTCGGCGATCGCACCGCGCACTGCCGCCAGATGACCGTGCAGATACGCGATGCGCTCGGGGTCGTGGACGCGGCCCTCCGGGTCCGGCTTGTCGTCGTAGGCCGCGCCGTTCTCCGTGATGTACAGCGGCAGACCCGGGGCCTCCCGCGAGTAGCGCATGATCAGGTCGTGCAGGCCGGTCGGGTCGATCGTCCAGCCCATCTCCGTACGCTCGCCCGGGGTTTGGTGGAACGCGACATCGCCCGCACCCGGCCAAGGCGAATAGGCGCTCGCCCCGTGCCCGTCCGCGCGCGGGCCGTCCGCCGACTTCTGCGCCGCCGACACCAGCGCCGGGGTGTAGTAGTTCAGACCGAGCGCGTCGAGCGGCTGCTTGATCACCGCGAGGTCGCCGTCCAGGACGTACGACCAGTCCGTGATCGAGGAGGTCTCCGCGAACAGGCCCTCCGGGTAGGCGCCGTGCAGCATCGGGCCGTGGAAGACGCCGTTGGCCAGGTTGTCGATGCGCCGGACGGCCGCCAGGTCCGCCGGGGACGGGGAAAGGGGCCTGACCACCGACGAGTTCAGGCTGACCGCGACCGTGTTGCGGGCCGGCATCACGGACCTCAGGGCGGTGGTGCCCAGGCCGTGCGCCAGGTTCAGGTGGTGGGCGGCCTTGAGCGATGCCGCCGCGTCCGTACGGCCCGGCGCGTGCACACCCGAGCCGTAGCCCAGGAACGCGCTGCACCACGGCTCGTTCAGGGTGATCCACTGCTCCACACGGTCGCCCAGCGCCTCGCCCACGATCTGCGCGTACTCGGCGAAACGAAACGCCGTGTCGCGCTCCGGCCAGCCGCCCGTGTCCTCCAGATCCTGCGGGAGGTCCCAGTGGTAGAGGGTGATGGCCGGCTTGATGCCGTGCGAGAGCAGTTCGTCGACGAGGTTGCGGTAGAAGTCCAGGCCGCGCTGGACAGCGGGGCCGCGGCCCGTCGGCTGCACCCGGGACCAGGAGACCGAGAAGCGGTACGCGGACAGGCCCAGCTCAGCCATCAGGGCCACGTCGTCGCGGTAGCGGTGGTAGTGGTCGACAGCGATGTCACCGGTCTCACCACCGGCCGTCTTGCCGGGCGTGTGGCTGAAGGTGTCCCAGATGGAGGGCGTACGGCCGTCCTCCCGTACCGCCCCCTCGATCTGGTAGGCGGAGGTCGCCGCGCCCCAGAGGAAGGCGGGGGGAAAGGTCACGGGCGATGCGGACTCAGGCATGGAAGCGCTCCCATAGGAGGTCGTGGAGACCGACAGTAAGAAGAAAGGGGGGAGGGGCGAGGGGGAGGGAAGAGGGGGAGGAGGGGCCGGGGCGGCGATGGCCCGGCTCCCCTTGTCCCACCGGCGAACGAGGTCAGCCCTTGACGGCGCCCTGCATGATGCCGCCGACGATCTGCTTGCCGAACAGGGCGAAGACGAAGAGCAGCGGCAGCGTGCCGAGCAGCGCGCCCGCCATGATCAGGGACTGGTCGGGAGTGAAACCGCGGCCGAGGCCCGCGACCGCGACCTGCACGGTCGGGTTGCCGGTCTGGGTGAGCACCAGGAACGGCCACAGGAAGTCGTTCCACGTCTGCACGAACACCAGCATGCCGAGCACCGCCATGGCGGGCCGGGCGGCCGGGAACACCACATGCCAGATCACCCGCCAGCTGCTCGCGCCGTCGACACGGGCCGCCTCGATCAGCTCGTCCGGCAGCGCCTGGATCAGGTACTGCCGCATGAAGAACACCCCGAACGCGCTCACCAGCGACGGGAAGATCACCGCCTGGAGCTGGTCCGTCCAGTCGAGCTTGGCGACCATCATGTAGAGCGGGATCACGCTGAGCTGCGGCGGCACCATCATCGTGCCGACGACGATCAGCATCAGGGCGCCGCGGCCCTTGAAGCGCAGCTTGGCGAAGGCGAACCCGGCGAGCGTCGACAGGAAGACCACGGTCACCGCGGAAACACCCGCCACGAACGTGGTGTTGACGAACGCCTCGCCCAGGTTGGCCTCCGTCCAGGCGACGTCGAGATTGTGGAAGAGGTTCGAGCCGAACCAGAACGGCGGCGGGGACTGCGCCAGCCGGTTGGTGTCGCGGGAGGCGGCGATCGCGGTCCACACCAGCGGGCCCAGCGAGCCGATCGTGAACAGCGCGAGGATGACGTACGCGAGGGGTCCCGCATGCATCTGCCCGCCCGCGCGCGCCGACTTGGGGCGCCGCAGACGCTTCGGCGGTTCGGGTACCGCGTCCGCCGGGGGTTTCGTCAGGGTCGTCGTCACGGCCGGTTCTCCTTAACTACTGGCGCGCAGCCGGCGCGAGATGACGTAATTGACTATCCCGATCACGATGAGGATCAGGAACATCGTCCAGGCGATCGCGGAGGCGCGGCCCAGGTGCTGGTTCACCCAGCCCTGCTCGTAGAGGTACAGACCGAGTGTCTGGAACTGGTGCTCGGCGCCGCCGGACGCGCCCTTGTTGGCGTCGAACAGCAGCGGTTCGCCGAAGACCTGGCTCGCTCCGATGGTGGAGACGACGACGGTGAACAGGATCGTCGGCCGCAGCGACGGCAGGGTCACGTGGAAGAACTGCTGCCAGCGGTTGGCCCCGTCCAGGGCCGCCGACTCGTACAGGTCCTGCGGGATCGCCTGCATCGCCGCCAGGTAGATCAGCGCGTTGTAGCCGGTCCAGCGCCAGATGACGATCGTCGAGACGGCGATCTGCGAGGGCCACTTGTCGTTCTGCCAGTCGATCTTGTCGAAACCGATGGCGTGCAGCGCCCAGTTGATCATGCCGTAGTCGCGGCCGAACAGCAGCACGAACACGAGCGAGGCGGAGGCGATCGACGTCGCGTACGGCGCCAGCATCATGACCCGGTAGAAGATCGAGCCGCGCAGCTTGTAGTTGAGGATGTGGGCGAGGCCCATCGCCATCAGCAGCTGCGGGACGGTCGAGATGATCCCGATGGTCAGGGTGTTCTTCGCCGCGTTCCAGAAGAAGTCGTCGTCGAAGATGCGGGTGTAGTTGCGCAGGCCCGCCCACTGCATGTCGGTGGGCGCCGTCAGCTCCACCGTGTGCAGCGACGCCCAGCCCGTGTAGATCAGCGGGAACAGGCCGAACGCGAGGAACAGCAGGAAGAACGGTGAGACGAACGCGTACGGGCTCCACCGTATGTCCCGCTGCCAGCGGCGGGACAGCCGGTTGCGGCGCCGCTGTTCCTTCTCGTCGGGTACCGCGGCGGGCGGACGGCCCGGGGCCGCGCCCCCCTCGGCGGGGGGCGCGGCGGTGTCGTGCCGGGTGGCCATACCGGTCACTTCTCCAGGTTGTTGTCGATGGTCTTGGTGGCCGTCTTCCAGGCCTCCGCGGCCGACTTGCCCTTCGTGACGAGGATGACGCCGTTGTCGGTCAGACCCTGCTGGATGATCTGGTCCTTCGGGCCGATCACCTGGGTCGGGATCGCCTTGGCGGCCTCGGCGAAGACCGTGCCGATCGGTGTGTCACCGGTCATCGTGTTCTTCGCGCCGGTCACCTGGGGCAGGCTGTAGGCACCGGGTGCGCTCGGGAAGCTGCCCTGCACGTTGAACAGCTTGGCCTGCTGGGCGGGCGCGGTCAGCCAGGTGACCAGCTTCTCGGCCTCCGTGACGTGCTTGCCGCTCTTGGGCACGGTCAGGAAGGTGCCACCCCAGTTGCCGGACTTGGGCGCGGCGGCCACGTCCCACTTGCCCGCGGCGTCCGGCTTCGACTTGCCCTTGAGGTAGCCGAGCATCCACGGCGGGCAGGCCACCGCGGCGAACTTGCTGTTGGCGATCGTCGTGTCCCAGGCCGGCTGGAACTGCGTCTGCGCGCCGACGAGTCCCTCCGAGGCGGCCTTCGCGGTCAGGTCGAAGGCGGACTTGATGGCCGGGTTCGTCTTGTAGATGACCTTGCCGGAGGAGTCGTAGAACTTCTCCTGTTCACTGCTGATGACCGCGTTGAGCAGACCACCGGGGGAGTCCATGAAGGTGGTGCCGCTGGGCGCCTTCTTCTTGTACGTCTCACCGGCGGCGACGAGCTTGTTCCAGTCGCCCGCCCACAGCTGCCCGACCTTGTCACGGTCGGTGGGCAGGCCGGCCTGCTGGAAGAGGTCCTTGCGGTAGCAGATCGCCATCGGACCGATGTCGGTGCCCAGTCCGATCGTCTGGCCGTCCTGGGTCGTGGCCTGCTGCCACTTCCAGTCCAGCCAGTTGCTCTTGCTCACGCCCGAGACCTTGGACAGGTCCACGAGCTTGCTCGCCTGGGTCCCCACGACCTCGGCGATGTTGCCGACCTCGACGGCCTGGACGTCCTGCAGGCCGCTGTTGGTGGTGAGGTGGTTGACGAGCGCCGGGTAGTAGTTCTCGTTGCGCTCGACGACATTCTCGGCGATCTTGATGTTCGGGTTGAGCTTCTCGTACTCGGCGTAGAGGCCGGCCTCCTTGAACCCCTGAGTGCCGAAGAGACCCAGGGTGATCGTGGTCTTGCCCTTGCCTCCGCCCGTGTCGCTGCTGCTCCCACCGCTGCTTCCACCACTGTCGTTGGCACAGCCGGCCAGCAGCCCTGTGGTCAGCGCGGCGACGGCCGCGAGGGCCCCCAGACTGCGGGACCGACGGGTGATCGTGCGCATTGCGTCCTCCTGTTGCCTGACGTGCCGACCCCCCGGCCAACTGCACTGTTGGGCCCGTTGATTCTTGCTGCGGCTCGGGCGGGGAACGTGCGGGATGTGTATGTGTCAGGTACCGTGGGAGCGCTCCCACAGGTGATGTGTTGAAGAGTCGTCGGTTCGCGCGGGGGTGTCAAGGGAGCCGACGCGGAGAGATGCGTTCAGTTATCGGCCTGTTAACTAACTCCGGGGAGCGGGAGGGAAGGGGTGCGGTGGACGGTTGAAGTGGCTCGTGCCAGTGGGGTATTGGCCCCGGCGGGACGGTCGATCGACGGCTCCTGGCCGAGATCGGCACGGAACCTCGTTCACGTACGGGTTGCCGAGGTCCCGGTGGTGAACGGGGCTGTTAGATTCCAGGCCAGTCGCGGAGCGCGCGACGTCGACGGGAGGCGGACCATGGCAAGCCACGGAGCGCGGGGCCGGGGAGGAGGCCGGCCGACCTTGGAAGAGGTCGCCGCACGCGCGGGCGTGGGCCGCGGCACGGTGTCCCGGGTGATCAACGGCTCCCCGAGGGTCAGCGACGCGACCCGCGCGGCCGTCGAGGCGGCGGTCGCCGAACTCGGCTACGTCCCGAACACGGCGGCACGCGCCCTCGCCGCCAACCGCACGGACGCGATCGCCCTCGTCGTCCCCGAGCCGGAGACCCGCTTCTTCGCGGAACCGTACTTCTCGGACATGCTGCGCGGCGTCGGCGCGGAGCTCTCCGACACCGAGATGCAGCTGCTGCTGATCTTCGCGGGCAGCGACCGGGAACGGCAGCGCCTCGCCCAGTACCTGGCCGCGCACCGCGTCGACGGCGTACTCCTCGTCTCCGTCCACGCCGACGACCCGCTTCCCGATCTCCTCTCCCAGCTGGAGATCCCGGCCGTGATCAGCGGTCGCCGCTCGGCGGACGAGACACTGCCGTCCGTGGACTCCGACAACTACGGCGGAGGCCGCATGGCCGTCGAGCACCTGATCGCCCGGGGACGCCAGAGGGTCGTCCATCTGGCGGGGCGTCTCGACGTCTTCGGCGCCCAGCGCCGCGTCGACGGCTACCGCGAGGGTCTGCGCGCGGCCGGACGCGAGGTGGACGACCGGCTGATCATCCCGGGCGACTTCACCGAGGAGGGCGGCCGGCGCGCGATGACCGAGCTGCTGGCCCGCTGCCCGGATCTGGACGCCGTGTTCGCGGGCTCGGACGTGATGGCGGCGGGCGCCCGCCAGGTCCTGCGCGAGGTGGGCCGCCGCATACCTGACGACGTGGCCCTCGTCGGTTACGACGACTCCGCCATCGCCCGCCACATGGACCCGCCCCTGACGAGCGTGCGCCAGCCGATCGAGGAGATGGGCCGCGCCATGATCGACCTGCTGCTCGGGGAGATCGCCGACCGCCGGCCCGCGGTCTCGCGCGGTCTGGAGAAGCGGCAGGTCGTGCTGCCGTCCGAACTGGTGGTGCGGGCCTCGTCCTAACGCGCGGAAAGGCTTCGATAGGGCAATCTGATCGGTATGGTCCTCCATCCGTTGCTCGGAGTCGATGAAGTGCCCGCCATGGAGCCCTACCTGGGCAGGGTGGGGGAGGTGTTCCAAGCGTTCCCGGAGCAGGACTCTGGGTGCGTGTCGTACGGCGTCCGTCTGCTCGACGGGGCGCGCTGGTTCGTCAAGGAGGCGGTGACCGACCGCGGCCGGCACTCGCTCGAACGGGCCTGGGCCTTCCACCGGGCCGTACGGCACCGGGCGATCGTCCCGCAGGTCCACCGCATCGCCGTGCGGCGCGGCGGCGCGGCGGTGGTGATGCCCTGGCGGGAGGGCGAGGTGCTGTATCCGGCCATGGTGGGCGGACCGCGCGACCGTACGGGCCCCGGCAGCCCCATGGCCCGCTTCCGCGCCCTGCCGATCTCCTGCGTCCTCGCCGCCTTCGAACGTGTCCTCGACGCCCATCTCGCGGTGGAGGTCGCCGGGCATGTGGCGGTCGACTTCTACGACGGCGCGCTGCTGTACGACTTCGGGGGCGACGTCGTCCACCTGGTCGACCTCGACGAGTACCGGCCGGGCCCGTTCGTGGTCGAGGAGGAACGCCTGCCGGGTTCACGCCGGTTCATGGCCCCCGAGGAGTTCGTGTGCGGGGCCGTGATCGACACCCGTACGACCGTCTTCACCCTGGGCCGCACCGCCCGGCTCCTGCTGGACGCGGGCGACGAGGAACGCGCCTGGCGGGGCACCCCGGCCCAGCAGGCGGTGATCGTCCGGGCGACCCGGTCCGACCCCGAGGAACGCTTCGAGGACGTCCACCGGTTCGCCGACGCGTGGCGGGCCGCCAATCACCCGCACGGGGGCTGAGGTCACCGCCGTAGCGGCAGCTCCCACCGGACTTCGCCGTCCTGGTACCGGTCGGTCGGGCCCAGCCCGGCGGCCGCGGCGACGGCCGCGGAGGCGCGGTGGTCGGGGTGGACGTGCGCGACGACCGTACGGACGCCGGGCTCCTCGCCCAACCGGCCGACCAGCCCCCGCGCCGCCTCCCCGGCGAACCCCCGCCCCTGCCAGGGCGTGCCCACCACCCAGGCGATCTCCGCGACCTCCCCGGTGACCGTCGCCTGGACCGTACCGACGAGACATCCCTCCTCGCGCGGCCGCAGGACCCAGTTGCACCAGAGGACGGCCGGGTCGGGGGAGCCCGCGGCGAGGCGTTCATAGCGTGAACGCAAGGCCTCGGGAGTGGCGGGTGCGCCGCCGATGAACGTGTGCAGCGCCGGGTCGGACAGCACCTCGGCCATTTCCCCGGCGTGCTCGACACGGAGGGGCAGGAGATCGAGGCGGGCGGTGCGCAGGGCGTGGGTGGGCAGGTGGGGTGGGGGCATGGGGTGAGCCTAGAGGGCGCGCCGGACACGCACGGACTCGGCCGTACGGCCGAGCGGCTCGCCGTACGACTGAGGCCCGGTCCGCTTGTGCGGACCGGGCCTCAGTCGATCAGGGTGAGTGACGGGACTTGAACCAGTTTCGTATCGCTGTCGAGACCTGCGTCTTTGCTGTATAGGTGGGCAAATCCGGGCATGACAGGTGACGGGTGATGGCGCTGGATGACGCTGTGCGGCATCCGGTTTGGCCATGGCCAAACGCTCCCGTTGAGGACGATGGGTACGACCGCACCCTCGCCTGGCTGCCCAGGGCCGGACTGATTCCGGTGCTGGGCCTGGACGACCTCACTCCGGCGCCAGAGCCGGTGCTCGCGGCCCGGTGCCGCGCACATGCCCGGGGCACCACCATCGCCGCGCTGTGCGGGCTCCTCGAACGCACCGACCTGCCCATACCGGAGGTCGCCCGCCGGTCCGGTTTCGGCAGCGAGGTCACCATGCGGCAGCACTTCACGTCGCGGCTCGCCACCAGCCCGCGCGCCTACCGGGCGTCGTTCGCCGCACCGGACAGGCCCTGCAGACAGCGGTGCAGGGAGGTCTTCGGAATCGGGTTTGTCGCTGATCTCCCCGTAACTTGCGCGCTGCCCTTCAGCAGGCGCGCGTACAGACCGGCGGCTGTCACCGCCATCGTCATGGCGCCCGTGTCGCGGCGGGCCGCAGTTGTGGCGGGCGCGCAGGCCATCTGCGGAACGACCTCTACCGCAAGCAAGTCCGCAGCGCCACCGGGTCTCAGGTCGTTCGCCTCATATGGGTGCGAGGCAGCGGACGCAGGGCGCCGAGTGGGTGTGCGCCAACGGTCTGGGCGCCGGCTGAGCGGATGGCGGCGCTCGGCTCCTTGTGGAAGAGGTCAACGATCCGCTGCAAGTCGCCTTCGGTGAGGACACGCCCTCCGAGCTTGGTGTGGGGCAGCTTCTTGACGTGGCGACGTAGCCAGGCCTCCTCCACTTCGAGTGCGGTAGTGGGCATATTTCATGTCCGCCTACGGGGAGCCGATCATTCCACTGTGGGGAGTCGATCATTCCACTGTGGGGAGTCGATCATTCCGTCCGCGAGGAGCTTTACACTCCCATTGTTTCCTATTCAACGATCAAGATGTCATCGACGTATCCAACAGGACCGCATGACAAAAGTCTTGCATCGACTCGATCCTCCTGACAATGTTCGATGGTCGGTTCTCAGCATTGCGTCACGGGGGAGACTCGATGTACCACGCCTTTCTGATTGCTCATGACAGCTTTTCCTTTCCTCGACCCGTGGTTCGCCGCGCTGCCTGACAGCATCCGCAGCTGGATGCGTCGTACGACAGCTGGTAGGTCCGCCGGGAGTTCGCCAAGGAGGAAGAGCGATGGACCACACCTCTGCATCCACACAGAAGTCGATACAACACCGCTTACCTCGTCCAGATTCGTACCTCGGTGGACGCTTTTCAGGGATCATCCAGGTACCGATTAGCCGAATCATGGTCGCAGGCTCACTCCGTACCGGCGGGGAGGATCCACGGCACATCGATGCGCTCGCCGAAGTGTGCTCCGAACTCCCGCCGATCGTGATCCATCAGAAGACAATGACCGTCATCGACGGTGTGCACCGGCTCAGGGCGGTGGAGAACAGCGGCGCCACACACATAAGTGCCGTGCTCTTCAACGGTGACGAGCGAGAAGCCTTCGTGCTCGCGGTCAAGCTGAACAGCAACCACGGACTGCCGCTCTCCCTGGCCGATCGCAAGACCGCGGCCCTCCACATGCTTGCCTACTTCCCGGAGTGGTCCAACCGGCGGCTGGCCGGGGTCGTCGGCCTGTCGGACAAGACCGTCGCAGCTCTCAGGCGGCGGTCGGGTGCGGAAATTCCGCACCCGACCGCCATGCGAGTCGGGCGGGACGGGGTGGCCTACCCGCTTGCGGCAGCCGAAGGCCGCAGCCGCGCGCTGGCGTACCTCGCCGCGCATCCGGACGCGTCCGCACCGGAGTTGGCGCGCGCCGCGGGCATCTCGCTCACCACGGCGAAGGACGCGCGCAAGGGGGCGCGCGCCGGTCAAGGGGAACCGCAGACGACGGAGCAGCCGAACGACGGGTCGGCCCGGGAGGACGGAGCCGGCCACCCTGCGATCGTGAAACGTCCCAGGGCGCACCCGGAGTGCGCGGACCTGTCACTGGCGGTCCGGCGGTTGCGGGCCGATCCCTCGCTTCGGTTCACCGAGGTGGGCCGGAAGCTGCTGCGGACACTGGACCCCTCGGCCGCGCAGCCGCACGACTGGGCGGCGATGGCGAGCAGCCTCCCGATGCACTGCGCGCCATTGATCGCCGAGCTGGCACGGCACCACGCCGAGAGCTGGCAGCTCCTGGCGGAATCGTTGACGGAACGGATCAATTGCCGGAACACTGACGTATAGATGTTCGGCCCGTTCGGAAGGCCCCGTTGCTGGCGCCTTCGATTCGGCGCCTTCGATTCGGCGCCTCCGGTTGATTCCGTGGATATCGTCTCCTCGCTTCTTCCAGACTTTTCCGCCAAACGCTGACGCAACAGATTCGGCAACACTCGTGGCCTTTTCGCCCGGGAGGATTCGCTGATTTCGATCCGGCGGCGGCCGGGGCGACTGATCGTGTCGACATTGCGACCCAAGGTTCAACGATTGCTCGGCACTCGATCGCTTTTGTACGATGGCTCGCACGATTTCGAAGCGGGGGAACGTGACTTCGTATAGCCCAAGCCATGCTGGGCACGAGCAATCGCCCGTGCCCCAACCCACTACTCGTAGCGGTCCGTCATTACCGGCGATGCCGACACACTGGTACAACTTCCTGGGAGACCTGCCCGCTCCCATGCCCGAGGTCAGGGACTCCGGCAGCCCCACCGCCGCGGAGATATCCGCGAAAGTCCGGCCGCGAGTCCTCGTAGAGCACAACAGTCCGCGCGAGCAATGGATCGCGATACCCGAACCGGTCGTCGAGCGACTGCGGCAATGCGGCCGGCCGACACCGCTGCACCGGGCGCACCGGCTGGAGCAGCACCTCGGGACGGGCGCGAGGATCTACTTCAAGCGCGAAGACGTCCTTCCCACCGGCAGCTTCAAGCTGAACACCGCGATGGCGCAGGCGTATTACGCGGCCGAGGAGGGGCGGACCACGCTCGTCACCGAGACCGGCGCCGGGCAATGGGGCATGAGTGTCGCGCTGGCGGCGAAGATGTTCGGCCTCAAGGCCGAGATCTTCATGGTGCGGTGCTCGCTGGAGCAAAAACCCTACCGGCGTCACTACATGGAGCTTCTGGGGGCCAAGGTGCGGCCCTCGCCGTCGGCCCACACGGCGATCGGACGGAAGATCCTCGGGGAGGTGCCGGACCACCCCGGCAGCCTCGGCACCGCGATCAGCGACGCCATCGAACATGCTTTGGGCGATCCCGGTGCCGCGTATCTCGCCGGCAGCGGAATGCCGCACGTCTACCTCCATCAAACGCTGCTCGGGCTCGAGGTCGCCCAGCAGCTGAAGGACATCCACGGCGAGGACCTCGGCGTCGACGGGCGCGGCGACCACCTCATCGCGTGCTCGGGCGGCGGCAGCAATCTCTGCGGTCTGATCGGCCCGCACCTGCGGGCCAGGGCCGACGGGGCGGACCTGCGCTTCCTCGCCGCGGAATCCACCGCGGCGCCCCGGCTGACCCAGGGCGTCTACGAGTACGGCCGCACCGACCTGGGCGGATTCACGCCCGAGGTGCTGGGCTACACGATGGGGGAGAGCTTCATCCCCGCGCCCAACCACGTCGGCGGCCTGCGCAACCACCACAGCTCCGCCCTGGTCAGCCTGCTGCGACGTGAGGGCGTCCTGGACGCCGTCGCCTTCGAGCAGCGGACGGCGCTCGACGCCGGCCGGCTGCTGCTGCAGACCGAGGGCCTGCTGCTCGCCCCCGAAGCAAGTCACGCGGTCGCCGCGGCCCTTGAGGTCGTGGCCAAGGCCGACGCGGAAAACCTCGAACCGGTGATCGTGGTCCTGGCCAGTGGCTCCGGCTTCCTCGATCTGCAGGGCTACCACGAGGTTCTGCTCGACGCGTAGCCGCACCACCCCTCACGGCATCTTCGCACCCTGCGATTGGGAAGCCCTATGCGCTTGGCGACATTTCAGCCCCAGCTCGGCGTGCATTGCGAGACGACCACCCTTCGCAACATGATCAGCCATGCCGGTGCCGACATCTCCGAACCCATGTTGTTCGGCCTCGGCCAGGGGATCGACTTCCAATACTGGGATGCTCCGGATCCCGGGCGCAGTACGCCCATGCTCACGGGACGGATCGGTCCTGCGCTGCTGTCGCGCAACGCCTGCGCGGCCCTGGGTGTGGAATTGCGTGAATCGCGGGCGCCCGACGCGGAAGCGGCGCGCGCCGCGGCGGCGAAGCTGCTCGAAGCGGGACATGTCGTGGGAATGTCCGTCGACATCTTCTACCTCGACTACTTCTCCTCCCGCAGCCATTTCGCGTCGCACTACATCGCGCTGTACGGGCTCGACGACTCCCTCGCTCACGTCGTCGACACCGATCAGCAGGGCGGGGTGCAGACGCTCCCGGAGGAGTCGCTGCGCCGCGCCCGCGCCTCCGACGAGGGGTTCATGCCGTCGCCGAATCTGCAGATGTACGTGGAGCAGCTGCCGGCGCGGCTGACCTCCGACACCGATGCGGTGCTGCGCGAGCAGATCTGGCCGGCCATCCTGCTGACCGCCCAGCGTATGGCCGGGGAGAGCGGACCGCGGTTCGGCATCGGCGCCCTGCGGCGGGCCGCCTCCGAGATCGCCGAATGGAGCGACACCCTTGCCTGCGCGGACGAGACGGTGCAGGGTGTCGGCCGCTTCTGGCGCTTCGCGGGAACCGGGGGAGCGAACTTCCGCAAGCTCTACCGCGAGTTCCTGCTCGAAGCACGCCGACGCTACGGCGACAGTGAACTCGACCCGTTCGTCGAGGACTTCGGCGACGTGCAGCAGCAGTGGGACCAGGCGATCGAGAAGCTGATGGCCTACCGCGGCGCGAACGACGGGCGACGGCAGCTGGAAGCCGTCGCGGCCCGGCTGCACGCGATCGCCGACGCCGAGCAGTCCCTCTTCGAAAGGCTGCTCGTGCCGGCCGCCAAGCGGGCGGGTGAGCAGACGTGACGACCACCCAGGTGAAGTCCGTCTGCCGGATGTGCCACGGCGGATGCGGCGCCATCGTCGACCTAGTCGACGGCGTCCCCACCGACATCCACGGGGACCCGGACAACCCGACGAGCGAGGGCTACTTCTGTATCAAGGGCAAGGCCTCACTCGACCTGCTGCGCAGCCCGGAGAGGTTGACGACGCCCCTCGTACGGACCGGTCCGCGCGGCTCGGGGACGTTCGAGCCGGTCAGCTGGGAGGCCGCCCTCGACCGGATCGGCGGCGAGCTCGCCGCGACCATCGACCGGCACGGGCCCGAGTCCGTCGTCCTTGCCCAGGGCACCGACCGCAACTACCAGGAGTGGGTGTTCCGGCTCGCGAACGCCATCGGCACGCCGAACGTGGTCGGCCCGGCGCACGTGTGCTTCTACCCCCGCGTCATGGCCTCGATCATGACGTACGGCGGATTCACCTTCTGCGACTACGACGGCGATCCCGAGGTGGTCCTGCTCTGGGGCAGCAACAAGCCCAACACCCACTCCGACGGTGTGATCGGCGTCAAACTGCTGCGCGCCGTGGAACGGGGCAGCCGCGTCATCACCGTCGACCCGCGACGCACACAGACCGCGGCCCGCTCCAGCCTGCACCTCGCCGTCCAGCCCGGAACCGACTGCGCACTGGCCCTCGGCATGATCAAGATTGTCATCGACGAGGGCTTGTACGACCGCGACTTCGTCACCGCGCACACCTCCGGCTTCGACGAACTCGCCGCGCACGTCAAGGCGTACGACCTCGACCGGGTCGCGCGGATCACCGGCCTCGCACCCGAGCTCATCCACGAGGCGACCCGCTCCTACGCCCTCGCATCCCGCGCCTGCATCGAGGCCGGAACCGGCCTGTCGCAGAACGAGAACTCCTTCGACACCCACCGCGCGATCGCCCTCCTCGCCGCGATCTGCGGCAACATCGACGCCCCCGGCGGCGACGTGATCTGGGACCCGATGCCGATCGAGGGCCGGCGCGCCTTCCCCCGCTCGGACCTGCTCTCCGAGGAGCAGGCGAAGAAGCGGATCGGCGGCGACAAGCACAAGATCCTGTCGATGTCCGGCTGGGTCGCGCCGGGAGACCTGCACGAGGCCGTCGTGACCGGGTCGCCGTACCCGATCACCTCGATGGTGATCTTCGGCAGCAACATCCTGGCCTCGCACGAGAACACCGCGCTGGTCCGCGAGGCAATCGCCAAGCTGGACCTGGTCGTCGTGTGCGACCTGTTCATGACGCCGACCGCCCGGCACGCCGACGTGATCCTGCCGACCTCGAGCTGGCTCGAACGGGACCAGATCGTCGAGTTCAACTCCTACATCGCGGCCCGGCAGAAGATCGCCACCGTCGACGGCTGCCGCTCGGACGAGGAGATCATCCTCGAACTCGCCGAACGGCTCGGCCTGAGCCGGCACTTCTTCCCCTCCCTGGAGGCCGCGCTCGACGCCAAGCTGGCCGGCCTCGACCTCACCTGGGAACAGTTCACGAAGATCGGCTACATCCGGAACGAGAAGCGCTATCACAAGTACCGCGAACGCGGATTCGCCACCCGGTCCGGACGGGTGAATCTGATGAACAACGGGCTGCGCGCCATGGGTTACGAGCCGTTCCCGTCCTTCCGCACGCCGCCGGAGACGGACCCGGACCTGCCGTACGTCATGACCAGCGCCCATCCACGCCAGTTCTACAACACCGAGTTCCACCAGCTGCCGACCACCTCGCGCAGTCAGGCTGCGGCACAGGTGACCATCCATCCCCGAACCGCACAGCGGGAGGGGCTGACGGACGGCGAAGAGGTGGACCTCTTTTCGCGGGCCGGTGCGCGCGGGGTGCGCATGACGGTCAGGATTTCCGATTCCGTCGCACCGAACGTCGTGATGGCGGATGCCGGCTGGTGGTATCCGGGGGAATCCTCGATCGACGACTCGCTCAGATCCTCGGTCAATCTCCTGACGAACAACGACCGTTCCGACGTGCATATGGGGAGCGCGACGATGAGAGGCGTAGCAGTGGGAATCCGGCGGGCGGAGTCCGGCCGTGGCTAGCGCGCGAGGCACCGTCGCCGCCCGCGTGCCCGAAACCGACGAGGGCCTGCAGGGCGACGAACTGGCCCTGAAGTACGACGAGATGCAGCGCCACATCCGGGACAACGGCTGGCTCCAGGAGAAGGTCGACGACATCCTGAAGGCAGGGATCGACTCCGGGGAGGTCCTGGAACTCGGATGCGGGCCCGGGTACTTGGGCCTGGATTGGCTCAAGCAGGCCCAGCATTCCGCCCGGCTCGTCGGCCTCGACATCTCGCCGGCGATGCTCCGGCGGGCGAGCGCCAATGCGCAGGGATACGGCGTTACCGAGCGCTGCGCCTACGAATGCGGCACCGTGCTGGCGCTGCCGTTCGAGGACGACCGCTTCGATCACGCCATCAGCGCCTCCTCCCTGCACGAATGGGCGGACCCGGTGACCGCCCTGTCGGAAATGCACCGCGTGCTCAAGCCAGGCGGACGGTATGTCATCTCCGATCTGCGCCGGGACGTCGACCGGACGACGTTCCAGTTCATGAAGGCGAACATCGCGGCCGACATGCGGCCCGGTTTCCGGACCTCGATCCGCTCCTCGTACGTCAAGAGCGAAGTCGAGGAAATCCTCGAAGGCACCGCACTGGCGACGGCCGTCGTGACCGAGGTGCAGATGGGAATCGTCGTCACCGGCAGGAAGGAAGCACCATGAACTCACTCGCGGGAATGATGCCGGCCATCACGGCCACTCGTGACGGGCGCTTCCCCGACCGTCCCGGCTTCGACCGCTCGTGGGAGGAGATCCTTCAGACGTCGGACACATGGCGGGACCTCGACTGCGGGCAGTACCTGTCCGCCTGGTGCGGCCACGCCCCGGACGACGTCGTCGAGAAATTCGCCGGGGTCAACCACGTCGGCATCTACATGGGCGACTACGGCAACGACGACGAGGTGTTCGCCTGGAACGCCTACCTCAGCGACCTCCAGGCCGCCGGACAGATCACCACCGTCGAGATGGGGCCGTCGTACATCTCACCCCGGCAGTACGGCACACCGGGATGGTGGAACTCGATCGTCCTCGCCGACGGACGCGCCATCGAGATGTTCGCGTGCCGCCGCTACGGCCCCTGGGCGGAGCGTTCCGCCGACGAACGCGGACGGCTCATGTCGCACGTCGCCATCGATGTGCACACCGACGCCGACGTCCGCTACGTCCTGGAGTCCCTCGACCGGGACGTCGACCATCTGGAGAACATCGCGTTCACCGAGGCCGACGAACTCGGCCACACCTACGGGCATTTGCGCAACAACGACAGCAGCACCGTCCTCGAGATCGTGTACGAGGCGGCGCGCGGCGGGGCGGGGCACGGCGATGGCGGTCATTGACATCTCGCCGTACTCCGGTGAGCACTGCGAATCCACCGCGCTGCTCAACATGCTCCGCAACCACGACATCGAGATCAGTGAGCCGCTGATCTTCGGGCTGGGGCAGGGCCTGTCGTTCCTGTACTGGCACTCGAAGCAGATGCCCAACCCGTTCCTGGCCGGCCGGGTCAAGCCGGACCACCTCATGCGCAACGTGGTCGACGCCCTCACCCTTCAGTTGCACGCGCAGGAGACGTCGTCCCCGGCGAAGGCCGAGGCCACCCTGCTCAAAGCCCTCGACGAGGGCGACGTGGTGGGACTCAAGCTCGACCGCTACCACCTCGACTACGCGCACGAGAACCACCACTTCGCCGCGCACTACGTCGCCTGCATCGGCTACGAGGACGACCGGTTCGTCCTCGTCGAGACCCGCTCCCTCGGCGTTCAGTCGACCTCGCGGGACAGCCTGACGCGGGCCCGGTCCGCCAGGGGGCCGATGTGCTCGCGCAGCCTGTCGGTCCGGGTGGACCCGCGCGGATACGACGAGTCCATCCTCGCCAAGGCATGCCAGTCCTCGGTCCTGGCCACCGCCCAGGAGTTCCTGAACCCGCCGATCACCAACATGGGCTTCAAGGGCATCGCGAAGACCGCCTCGCTCATGCCGACCTGGCACGACCGGCTGGAGCGTCCCAACGAGGCGATGAGCATCGTCGGCACCAGCATGGAGGAAGGCGGCACCGGCGGCGGTCTCTTCCGCACGCTGTGGGCGCAATTCCTCGAAGAGGCCCACGAACTGACCGGCATCGACGCCTACGACGAGCTTGCCGTCGAATACCGCCGCATCTCCAAACGCTGGACCGAGGTGGCGAACCTGCTGCGCGACGCCGACGACACCGGCGCCCGGCAGGCACTCGACGAGGCCGCGTCCATCGTCAACTCTCTTGCGCAAGCCGAGCGTTCGGCGATGAGTCGGCTGCAGGAGGCGTCCCGATGACCACGATCGCCCGGCCGACCGGCCACGACCCGCGCAGCACCCTGCACCACACCCTCGTCTCCCGCGTCGACATCGCGCACAAGGTCGCCGCGGTGATGTCCCTTGACCGGCAGGCGCTCGACGCCTGGGCGGCGCAGGCGCTCGCCGCGACCGTGGAGCACGCGTGCCGCAACTCACCGTTCTACGCCGACTTCGTACCGGCCGATGCCGCCCGAGCGGTCGCGCAGGGCCGTCCGCACGCCTTCGAGGCCCTCCCCTTCACCACCCGCGAACACCTCTCCGCCGCCTACCCACTGGGCATGCTCGCCGTGCCGCGCCGTGAGGTCATCCGGTTCGACGAGAGTTCCGGCACCGGCAACGGACGGCCCATCGCGGCGTTCTTCACGATGGCGGACTGGCTGGAGAACAACCTCACCGTCGCCCGCCTGCTCGCCGCCGTGCTGGACGAACGGGACGTCGCGGCCATCGCCGTCCCCTACGAGCTCGCCGGCGTGGGCCAGGACCTCGACCGCGCCATCGAGATCCTCGGCTGCACCATCGTGCCGCTCGGCGCGGCCTCACCGTCCTGCACCCCGGATCGGATGGTCGACGCCCTGCAGCGCTCGGGCGCGACCACCCTGGTGTGCTCCGGAACGCGCGCCCTGTACCTCGGTGAGATCGCCCGCCGCCGCGGCATCGACCCGCGTCGCGACCTCGCCGTCTCGAAGATCCTCATGGCGGGGGAGGGCGCGTCGCCCGCCAAGAAGCGGCGCCTGGCCGACCAGTGGGACGCCGTCGCGTACTCGATGTTCGGCATGACCGAGACCAACACCCTGGCCATGTTCTGCCCGCAGCGCCAGCTGCACCTGGTTGAGACCCGCTCCTTCTTCGAGGTGGTGGATCCGGCGTCCGGCGAGCGGCTGCCGGACGGCTCCGTCGGCGAGCTGGCCGTGACGACGCTGGCGAGCCGCGCCATGCCGCTGCTGCGCTACCGCACCGGTGACGTCTGCCGGATCGAGGCGGCGCCGTGCGGCTGCGGCTCCCCGCTGCGCCGGCTGCAGCACCGCGGCCGGATCGGTGACCGGATCCCGGTCGGGGACCGCTGGACCTCCCAGCTGGAGATCGAGGACATCGTCCTGGGCGCCATGACCACCGCGCCGTACTACTTCGCCTTCGACACCGACGGCGACGCCCTGGAGATCGCCCTGCCGCCGTCGAGCGACGACGAGGCGACCCGGACCTCGATCGCGGCCGATGTCCGGGACCGTCTCGGCGCGGCCACACGGTTCGGCCGGCTGGACACCGACCGCTTCGAGACGGCGCTGCGCACCTCGGCCAAACCGGTGATGCGCAACTTCAGCGCCTACGGGGGAGGGGGCGCGCGGTGAGGGTCGAACTGCCGCTTCCCAGCCGCCTTCCGCTCGAAGGGCGCTTCGAGATCGACGACACGTGCATCGACTGCAAGCTCTGCAACGACCTGGCGCCCGAGAACTTCGACGCAGACCTCGACAACGACGTCCACTACGTGTGCAAACAGCCCGAGACGCCCGACGAGCTGGAGCGGGTCCTCGACGCATTCGAATCCTGCCCCACCGAATCGATCTGGTACGCAGCGGGGCCTAGTGAGGAGTGATGGCGCAATGTCAAGCCCGGACGACCCGGTAACGGCCGACACGTGCGCCGGCCGGCGGCAGGTGACCGAACTGGGGCCGGTGGCCGAGAGCTACGACCAGCTGCACCGCATCGACCTGCTCGGCGAGGCGCGGGCCGCGCGAGCGGTGCCGGAGGGCACGTACGACTCGACGGTGTGCGCGGTCTTCCAGGCGTCGGAGGTGGGCCTGCTCAACCTGGCCCGGCTGGCGAGCAGGACCCAGGCGCGCATACTCGCCGGCGACATCCCGGCCGCCTCCCGCTACGTCCAATGGGCGGTCGGCTTCCACCGGTTGCTGCGCAGGCTCGGCACGGTCATGTTCGCCGCCCGCAGCGTCTTCGGCACCAACGTCTCCGCCACCACGGCCCTGAGCATCTCCGAGTCCGCCGGCTACGCCGCCTACGTGGACGCGCTGCGTGGGCTGGAGGACGCGGCCAAGGGATCGCTGCTGGCCGGCGCGCCCGAGCTCACCCGCATCACCATCGCCACCAGGAGCATCGACGACTCGCTCTACCGCCTGCTGCACGGCATCCGGCTCGGGTGCCACGACGCGACCAAGTGGGAGAGCGACCTGACCGCCGTACCCGTCGGGGTGTGCCGCAGCACCGACGAGCTGATCTCCGCCGAGACCCTGGCGCGGGCGGTCGCCGCCACCGAGCTCAACACGGACACCCTGCACGGCGAGTTCGTCGCCCTGCACCAGATCCCGGAGATTCTCTGCGCCGAGGCCAACGACCACCTCGAGGTCGCCATCCGGGCGATCCGGGCCTTGGAGCTGAGCCGGGCCGCGCAGCACCTGACGGCCTGCCGGTGGCTGCTCGATCCGGTGGTCGAGGCGCAAAGGGTGATGGCCGAGCACCTGGCGACCGGCGAGTACCACGGGTTCCGGACCAATCTGGGACCCGCGAGCGGCACGCACTCGCTGTCGATCAAACAGCACATGTTCCGGGACCTGTTCAAGCACATGTGGAACGGCCTGGAGGCCTGGCTGTCCTCGCTCGGCGGGTCCTCTCTGGAGGAGACCGTCCAGGACATCGACGCACGCCGCCACGACGACCCGGAGGCGTGGCTGCGCTACACCGTCGTCGACCAGGCGTTCCAGCTGCACTCCGCCCACCAGCAGTGGCGGCACGAGCATCTGCACATGCCCCGCAACTGCCTGGGCAGCGGCGGCACCAAATCCATGATCGGTATCCCGGACGGGCCCCAGGCGGTCTACAAGATGCGGGACGCGGCCAACGCCCAGCACTCCCTGGCCGCCATCCACAGGGCGCGCCGCACGAGCCTGGCGAACGCCGTGCCGGACTCCCCCCTGGCCAAGCTCATCACCGATCCCAGCTCGCTGGACTCCGAGTTGATGCGAGTCGTGGGTGAGGCGACCCGCGAGTACTTCCCCCAGGTGCAGGAGCAGAGCTATCAGCCGTTCCGGTCCGGTGCGGCCGAGCGGAACCCGTAGGAGCGCGGACGGTGACCATCCGAGAACCTGACGCCTCCCACAGCGTCACGCCCACTGACGACACAGCCCTGCTGCCCGGCTCCTCCGGCGGAGCCTGGCGAGGCCCGGAGTACGTGGCCAGCCTCAAGGACGAACGGGAAGTCTGGTGCGACGGACGCCGCATCGACGTGACCGGGGACCCGGCCTTCCGGCCCATGCTGTCCACGCTGGCCGGCCTCTACGACGCCCAGCATGAGCCTGGCCGGGCGGAGACGATGCTCTACCGGTCGGACACCTCCGGCAACCTGGTCAGCCTGTCGTACCTGGCACCGACCGACCGCGACGAGCTGAGCCGCAAGTGGGCCAACTCCCACCGGTGGGTGGAGGCCTCCTACGGCCAGCTCTCCCGGGTGCCCGACTTCATGTCGAACGTCGTGGTCGGCCTGTACGACTTCCGGCACGAACTCGCCAAGGTGGACCCGGAGTTCGGGCGCAACGCGGAGAACTACTACCGCTATTGCCGCGAGAACGACCTCACGCTGACCCACGGCCTGGGCGACCCGCAGATCGACCGTTCCGCGACCCCCGCCGACCGGCCGGAACTGGGGCTGAGGGTGGTGCGGCGCGACGCCGACGGCATCGTCGTGCGCGGTGCCAAGCAGATCGCCACCCTGGCGCCGTACGCCCACGAGGTGCTCATCTACCTCTCGCCCGCCAACTACCTGCGCGAGGACCCCAGTTACGTCTGCTGGTTCGCCGCCCCGCTGGCCACGCCGGGCCTGCGCGTGCTGTGCCGCAGGTCCTACACCGACGGCTCCGACGGCCTGTCCGCGCACTACGACGAGCAGGACGCCATGCTGGTGTTCGACGACGTGTTCATCCCGATGAACCGCGTCTTCCTGCTGGAGGACTCCCACACGGCCGTCCGCGGCTTCGGCGAGCTGAACAAGTGGTCGCTCTACACCGGCCAACTCCGCTACTACCACCGGCTGCGCACCATGCTCGGCGTCGCCTCGCTGCTGGCCCAGGCGATCGGCGTCGAGAAGTTCCGTCAGGTCACGGACCTGCTCGGCGAACTCACCTCCTACGTCGAGATCGTGCGGCTCGGACTGGCCGCCGTCGACGCCGAGTGCCGGCCCACCCCCTCGGGTCTGCTCGCCCCCGGCTCGACGGCCGCGCTCGACGCCGTCGCCGGCGGCTTCTCCACCCGCGCCTCCGCGATCATCCGGCAGATCGGCGCCTCGGGCCTGATCATGCAGCCATCGGAAGCCGACCTGAGGACGCCCGAACTGCGCACGGTGCTGGACACCTACCTGTGCGGCCGTGAGATGGGGGTGGAGGAGAAGGCCCGGCTCTTCCGGCTCGCCGCCGATCTCGTCGTCGACCGCTTCGGGATGCGCCAGGAGCTCTACGAAACGTGGAACCGCGGTGACCCCGCCCGGGTCCGCTCGATGCTCTACGCCCGCTATCCCGACCTGGAGCACTGCGAGACCCAGGCCCGAAAACTGGTGGAAGGGCGGAGCGACCACACATGAGCGTCGACCGTATTCGACTCGAAGGCGTCACGACCCACAACCTGCGCTCGGTCGACGTCTCCTTCCCCAAGGGACAACTGGTCGTCGCCGCGGGCGTCTCGGGATCGGGCAAGTCGTCTTTGGTCATCGACACCCTCTTCGAACACTCGAAGACGCTGTACCTGGGTGCGCTGTCCAGTAAGTCCCTCGACATGGGCGACGGCGACTACCAGTTCGACCGGATCGCGGGGGCGCAGCCGCCGGTGGCCCTGCGCCAGCGCGACGGCGGCTCCTCCAACCCCCGCTCGACGGTGGGCACCCTCACCGGCCTGGACGGGCTGTACCGGCTGCTGTTCGGGGCCGGCTCGCGGCCGGTCTGCCCGGCCTGTCTCGGCCCGACCGGCGCGGACCTGTTCTGCGACGACTGCGGCTGCTTCGCCGAACCGCACACCGCGAAGCACTTCAGCCCCAACCGCAAGGAAGGCAAGTGCCTTGCGTGCGACGGCATCGGCGAACTCGTAGGCTTCTCCCTGGACAAGATCATCCCGGACCGCTCCAAGACGCTCACCGAGATCTGGGACGGCGCCGACCCCGGAACGTTCGCAGTGCCCAACATGCGCAAGGCCTTCGAGGCGATGGCCGCGGACACCGGCCTGGACCTCGACCTGCCCTTCGAGAAGCTGAACCCGGAGCAGACCGAGCGGGTGCTGCACGGCTCGGACACCGTCTACACCCTCAAGATCCGCAAGGTCACCAACGACTTCCGCTTCGAGGGCATCCTGGGCTTCCTGGAACGCGCCTACAAGAACGCCTCGACGGCCGCCCGCAAGAACGCCTTCGCCAGCTACCTCGGACGGGAGATCTGCTCCGCGTGCGACGGAGGGCGGCTGCGTCCCGAATCGCTCAGGGCGACGGTGGCCGGGCACACCTTCCACGACTTCCAGAGCGACGAACTCGCGCACTCGATCACCCGGTTGCGCGACGCGCTCACCTCCGGCGACCTGCCGCCGCAGGTGCGCGAACTCGCCTCCGCCATCGTCAAGCAGAGCGCGAACATCGACGACGTCGGCCTGGGTCACCTTCAGCTGCGACGGCCGGTCACCACCCTCTCCGGCGGCGAACTGCAGCGGCTGCTGCTGGCGCAGCACCTGGCCAGCGACCTGACCGGGGTCATGTACGTCCTGGACGAACCGACCGCCGGCCTGCACGAGGCCGACACCGGGAAGATCCTCACCTCCCTGCGGCGGCTGCGCGATCTCGGCAACACCGTCATCGTCATCGAGCACGACGAATCGGTGATCCGGGCCGCCGACTGGATCGTCGAACTGGGGCCCGGGGCCGGTTCCCGCGGCGGCGAGATCGTCTTCGAGGGCCGGTTCAACGACCTGCTGAACTGCGCCGGCTCCCCGACCGCGACCGCGATGCTGTCGACCGGGCCGGCACGGGCGAGGACCGACCTCCCCGGCGCACAGTGGCTCCGGGTATGCGGCATCACCCGCAACAACGTCGTGGACGTCACCGCAAACCTCCCGCTCGGCGGGCTGACGTGCATCTCCGGCGTGTCCGGCGCGGGCAAGAGCTCCCTGGTGGCCGGCATCCACGACGCTGTCTCCCGGGCCATCGCCCAGCGGTCGACAGGCGCGGCGGCCGACAGCGACTGCGTCGACGGAGCCGACGGCCTGGACGACGTCATCCACGTCGAGCAGCGCCCGATCGGCCGCTCCAGCCGGAGCACCCTCGCCACCTACATCGGCATCAGCGACCACGTTCGCGACGCCTTCGCCGCCGGCGCCGATGCGGCCGAACGCGGCCTGGGACGCGCAGAGTTCAGCCCGAACGTGGCCGGCGGGAGGTGCGAGTCCTGCAAGGGACTCGGACTGGCCGAGATCGAGATGACCCTGTTCAAGAGCGAGTTCATCGTCTGCCCCGAGTGCGACGGCCGCCGCTTCCAGGAACACGTCCTGGAGGTGCGGCTGGATGGCAAGAACATCTACGACGTGCTGTCCATGACCGCTGAGGACGCACTGGACTGGTTCGACGCCACGAGCTATCCCAAGGTCGCCCAGGCGCTCGGCGTGCTCAACGAGTTCGGCCTGGGCTACCTGCAGCTCGGCTGCTCGACCACCACCCTCTCCGGCGGCGAGGCGCAGCGCCTCAACCTGGCCGGCGAACTGCTCAAACAGCGCCGCAGCCGGACCCTGTTCATCTTCGACGAGCCGACGCGCGGCCTGCACGCCGCCGACATCCGTCACCTGCTGGCCCTGTTCGAGCGGCTGATCTCCACCGGCAACACCATCGTGGTCATCGAGCACAACGTGAAGGTGATCGCTCTCGCCGACTGGGTGATCGACCTCGGACCCGGCGCGGGCCGCGACGGCGGCCGGCTGATACACAGCGGAACCCCCGAGGACCTCGCCGCCAACCCGGCGAGCGTGACCGGCCAGTTCGTACGCCGGCTGCACGACGGACCCGGCGCGATCACACCCGCGCCCGCACCCGCCGAGGGCGCGCAGCCGAGTGCGCCACCGGACCTCGGCGTCATCGGCGACCTTCTGCCGCGCGCCGTCACGGTGGTCGCCGGCACGGCCAGGCAGTCCGGGCAGAACGGGCCGACCCCGTACGGACTGGTGATCGGCTCGCTCACCGTCGTTTCCGACGAACTCGCCCTGATCGGCTTCCTGGTGCGCTCGCGCAGCACCAGCTGGATCGCCATCGCGGACACCGGCCGGTTCTGCGTCAACATCCTCGGCGAGGACCAGAAGGACCTGTCCGAAGCGTTCTCGCAGGGCAGGCCGGACGGCCGCTTCGACACCCTGTCGTGGACGCCGTCCGCCAACGGCTGCCCCCGCCTGTCCGGCGCCGTCGGCACGATCGACTGCACCGTGAATTCGAGCTACCAGATCGGCGACCACCAGTTCGTCCTGGCCACGGTCGTCAACGCTGACATCGACGCGGGCACCGAGCGCCGGCCACTGCTGCGCACCGCACGGGACGACAGCACTCTCGACGAGCACGGGTGGCGCCGCTTCGCCCGGGAAACGGAGGCCAGGTGACGACGACCACGCCCATCGCCACCCACTACGAGCAGTTCCTGCACCTGCTCACCCGCGACACCCGCGACACCGGCGACACCGGAGACACGGGCGACGCGGCGGCCGGCCGCGATGCGCTCCGCGCACGCTACGGCGAACGAATCGACGCCACGGGCGCCACACAAGCCATCGTGATGAGCCGCGACGAGTGGATCCTCAACCAGATCGACCTCGCCCTGGCGCTGGGCCGGCTGCTGAGCGAGGACGACGTCGTGGTCTCGGCCGTACCGTACGAACTGTCCTTCGTCGGCGCCGAGATGGACCGCGTGATCGAGATGGTCGGCGCGTCGGTGATCAGCGTCGGGACCAGCAGGACCATCTGCCCGATGCCGCGGCTGCTCGGACTGATCGAGCAGTACCAGGTGACGGCCCTGGTGTGCGCGCCGAGCTTCGCCGCGGAGCTGGCGAGCCTCGCCCTCGCGCGGGGGCAGCGGCCGCAAGACACGACGATCCGGACGGTCATCTGCGTGGGGGAGGCCTGCTCCACCGAGCGCCTCGATCGCATCGGCGCCGCCTGGGCGGCGACGACCTCCACCCTCTACGGGACGCCGTCGACGCCGACGGCGGCCGTCCCCTGCGAGCACGGCGCACTGCACCTGTGCGTACAGCGGCTGCGGGCCGAGGTCCGCGGCCACCCGCGCGGCGAGCTGTTCCTGGACGGCTCACCGACCGGCGAACTCGTCGAACTGCTGCCGGCGGAGCGCGGATGTGACTGCGGCGCCGCGAGCCGGGTCCTGGTCCCGCTCGGCAGCGTGGCCGCGGCGCTGCCCGGACCGGACGCTCCCGTCTCGGCGGTGGACGTGGAGCGGATCGTCTTCCGCCACGCCGGGCTCACGCCGCACTTCGCTTGCGCCGTCCAGGACGGAGCCTTCCACGTGACCTGCGCCGTGGAGGAGGCGGAATCGCCGGCCGGCGGCGCTCTGCAGCGGGTGATCCGCGGCGAGATCGGCGACGCGCTCGGCGTCGCGGCCGAGGTCACCGTCGTCGACGCGAAGGACTGGAGCACCGCCACGTCATGACCTGCACCCGGCCGCGGCGAATTGTCGCGGCGGCCGATCCACCGGTGGCATCCCGAGGAGACAAGACGTATGAGGGTAGCGGTAGTACAGACCCAATGGGTCGACGACCCTGAGGACGGCCTGCGCAACGCCCATCAGGCGATCGAGGACGTCTGCCGCGGCGGCGACATCGACCTGGTGTGCTTTCCCGAGTTCCTGCTCGGCCCGCCGTGGTACATGCCGGGGCAGGACGGCCTGAAAGGGCGGACCGACACACCGATCCCGGGGCCGGTCGTCGACGGCTTCCAGTCCCTGGCCCGCACGCTCGGCGTGCACATTCTGCTGGGCTCGATCGTCGAGGACACACAGGACGGCATGTACCGCAACACGTCCCTGCTGATCGGCCGGCAGGGCGTCATCACCGGACACGCCGTCAAGGCGCACGCGTTCGGCAACGAGATGGTGGTCTGCCGCCAGGCGGACTCCCTCGGCGTCATGTCCACCGAGTTCGGGAAGATCGGCATCGCCGTCTGCTCGGACTTCTGGATCCCGGAGGTCATCCGGATGCTGGCACTGGCCGGCGCGCGGACCATCTTCGTGCCGGGCGGAACGCTGGGGCAGAACCAGCCACTGATGGTGAACGCGCTGCGCACGGCGGCGTACCTGAACGACGTCAACATCGTCTACGCCAGTTCGGTCGGCGTCGTCCGCGGCAAACGCGGCGACCGGCTCGTGGAGATCCACTTCGCGGGCACCAGCCTGGTCGTCCTCCCCCAGGGCGTGATCGCACAGGCCGGCAGCGACAAGCCGGAGGTACTCGTCGTCGACATCGACGAGCCCGCCCCCGGCGACGGCCGCCGCTGGCAGCAGCTGCGCAGGCCGGAGGCCTACCAGAGGCTGCTCACCCCGTACGTCGGAGCCGACCGGGACCTCGCCGAGGAACTGCGGGCGAGCCTGACCGGGGGCGGCGGCCCGGACCGGGGCCGAACCGTCGCCGCGACCAGTGCCAGTGAGGGGACCCGTCCGTGACCATCTTCGTAGCGCAGCACGCCCGCCGGGCGACCCCCGAGGCGACGGCCGCCGCCGTGCTCGACGACCTGGAGAGCCGGGTGGGCCACGACGCCTCCTTCGTCGTCCTGCCCGAGAACGTCTTCACCACCGGCGACGACGTCTCGGCACTGCCGCAGCAACTGCGCGAGCGATGCCTGGAGCGCCTGACGGCCCTGGCACGGACCCGGGGCACCTACGTGCTCACCGGCTCCTGGCCGGAGGAGCGGCCGGACGGCGCCCTGATGCAGGTGGCCCGGCTGCTGGACCCGAACGGATCGGTGTGCGCCCAGGTCGAGCGGGAGGTCCTGCCCGACGGGACGACCGGCACCGGTGAGGACTTCCCGGTCGTCGAGACGCCGTTCGGCCACGTCGGCGTGCTGCTCGGCACCGACTTCTGGCTGGTCGAACCGCCGCGTATCCAATGCCTGGCCGGGGCGGACCTGCTGCTGGTGGCCGGGTCCCTCGACGGCACCCAGCAGGCCGCGCAGCGCGCCGCGGTGTGGGGCATCGCGACCATCAACACCGTCGCGGTCGCCTTCGCCGGTTCGCTGAGCGAGCGCTGCGGCGGGGGCAGCGCCGTGGCGCTGCCCGAGGGATTCGCCGCCGAGGCCGGCACCGACGAGGTCATCCTCCAGGCTCCCTGGGACGTCGAGAAGATCCGGCACCTGCGCGAACCCGATCTGCGCTTCCAGCAGACGCTCTGGTTCGGGCTGTGGGCACGCCGGACCGAGCTCTACACCGACCTCACGGTGCAGGGGAGCTGAGATGCGCAACGCCGGACTTCCCGCCTCCGACGTCCGAGGACGGATCGCGACCGAGCTGGCGGACGACGTGCCGTGGAACCGGGTGCTGAACTCCATCTGCACCGAACCCCACCCGCTGGGGGTGGAGATGGCGTCCGCCGCCGCGCACACCAATCTCGGCGACGTGCGCATCTTCCGCGGCACCAAGCGGATCGAACGCAAGGTCGTCCGGCTGCTGCTCGATCTGCTGGGCAACCCCGGCGGATCGGGGAACCTGGTGTCCGGCGGAACCGAGGCCAACCTGATCGCGATGCTGGTGGCCCGGGAATCGGCCCGCGCCCGGGGGAAGTTGACCGACCGGCCCGAAGTCGTCGTCAGCAGCACCGTGCACTTCTCCTTCACCAAGATATTCGGCCTGCTGGGCCTGACCCCGGTTGTCGTCCCGGTCGACGACGCCCTGCGACTGCCGGTCGGCGAAGTCGCCCGGCGCATCGGCGAGCACACCGTCGCGGTCGTCGCGACCGCGGGCAGCAGCGAGTTCGGGGTGGTCGACGCGGTCGACGAGATCGGACCGGCGGTGTCCGGACGGAACGTGCACCTGCACGTGGACGCGGCCACCGGTGGCTTCATCATCCCCTTCGCCCGCGAACTCGGCCACGACCTGCCCCAGTTCGACTTCACTGTCGACGGTGTCGACTCGATCACCATCGACCCGCACAAATACGGACTGGCCAACGTCCCGGCCGGCGCCATCCTGTTCAAGGGTGCCCAGGACGCCGGACGCTTCGCGTTCGACTCGTTCTTCGTCGACACGCCGGTGCACAACACCCTGCTCGGCACTCGCCCGGGCTCCGCCGCGATCTCGACCTATGCGGTGCTGGAGCACCTGGGGCGCGAGGGCTTCACGGACATCACCCGCACCAACTTCGAGGTGACCGAACACCTGGTGGCCGGAGTGCGCGCGGCCGGACACGAGTTGGCCATCGAACCGCAGCTGAACATCGTGGTGGTCAAGATGCCGCACGCGGTCCGGATCTCGCAGCTGCTGGAGTCCTGGGGCTGGATCGTCTCCACCTCCAAACGCTTCGGCGAAACCCTGCGGCTGGTCGTCACCCGGCACGTGACGGCAAAGATGGTGGACGAGTTCCTCCCGGTGCTGGAACGGGCGCGTGAACACGTCGCTGCCGAGGTGGCGCTGCGATGAGCCTCTTCCGCGGCCCCGGTACCCGGCTGGCCGCCCTGCAGATGCGGATCGAGCCCGGGCAGCGGGAGGAGAACCTGGCGCGGGCCGCCAAGCTGCTGTCCACCGCGCGGGAACGCGAGGCCGACCTGGCGTGTCTGCCGGCGACGTTCGCCACCGGCCTGAACTTCCCCACCCTGCGCACCGACGCGACCGCCGAGGACGGCCCGGTCGTGCAGTTCCTCGCCGAGCAGGCGCGCACCCTGGGGATGCACATCGCCGCGGGTGTGCTGCTGTCGGCCGGACGCGACGTCTTCGACGCCGCCGTGCTCGTCGGCCCCGCCGGTGAACCGCTCGGTTGGTATCGCCGCTCCTGCGTGTGGGCGGGCGAGTCCGCGTACGTCTCCACCGGCTCGCCGGGCGAGGTGATCGACACACCGGTCGGGCGGATCGGCCTGCAGGTCAGCTACGACCTGCGGTTCCCCGAGGCGAGCCGGCACTACCTCGCCCAGGACGCCGATCTCGTCGTCTGCGTGGCCAACCTCTTCGGCCCGTTCTCGCACCCCCTGCGCTCGATCTGCCGCGCGCGGGCCGCCGACAACGAGTGCGCGCTGGTCTTCGCCAGCGGCGTCGGGGAGAACCGCTTCGCGAACATGACCTACCTCGGTCACAGCATGATCGTCGACGGTCTGGTGCAGGACGCCCGGCAGGACCCGGAGGCGGACATCCTCGCCGAGGCCGGCCCGGGCCCGCACGAAACGGTGATCGACGCGGAAGTGCACTGGCGGCAGCGGCGCAGGGCCCGCGCCGCCCTGCCGTTCCACGACGACCTGCGGTCGACCTGGACCACGACCCACGGGAGCCGCGCTCGATGAGTGCCATGCGTGTGCAGCCGGAGTCCAGTTGGCTCGGCGACGTCCTCGGGCTCGTCGCCATCGACATGCGGCAGTTCTTCGACAACCGCCTGTTCGCGATCTCGACGCTGCTGACCTCGGTGTCGATGGTGCTGGCGTTCGGGGCGGCGACCGACCAGATGGTGAGCCCGGCACCGACGGCGGCCAACTACTTCGGATTCGTCTTCCCCGGCATCATCGGCGCCGGGATCATGTTCAGCTGCACCTACACCGTCGGCTACACGGTCATCATCGACCGCAACCGACGGACGATCGAGGACCTGATCCTCTCGCCCCTTTCGTACTCGGGGTTCCTGCTCGCCAGGCTCGTCGGTGTCGTGCTCAAGTGCCTGTTCCAGTTCGCTCTGGTGGTCGTGCTCGGCGTCGGCGTCTTCGACGCCCGCATCGAGTCGGTGCCGCTGTTCCTGCTCGGCTTCGTCACCGCGTGCACGGCCTTCGCCGGGCTCGGCATCCTCGTCGCCGCCTACACCAACGAGATCTCCTTCCCGGCGGTCGTGAACATCATCGTCATCCCGCTCATGTACTTCGCCGGGATCTTCTTCCCGCTCGGCAACCTCGGGACCCTGGGCGACGTCTTCGCCAAACTCCCGCTCGCGGTGCACGTCGAGATCTTCCGCGCCGCCACCTCGCCGGACTTCTCGGCCTCCGCCTCCTCGACAGCCCTCGCGGTGGCGTACTCGTTCCTGGCCGTCGGTATCGCCGCATGGTCATTCCGCAGGAGGATCGGCCATGGCTGACCCCATGAGCGCCGCCACACCGGTGCTGTCGGTCTCCCGGCTCGCCTATCGGGTGAGCCCCGACTTCGCGCTGCGCGGAGTCGACTTCTCGGTGGCCGCCGGCGAGGGCGTGGCCATCATCGGCACCAACGGCGCCGGGAAGACCACCCTGATCCGGCTCGTCGCCGGCCTGCTGCGCCCGGCCGCCGGCGAGGTGCGCATCTGCGGCACCCCGCCCCGCCGTTGGGGGCAGGTCAGCCGCCACATCGGCTACGTCCAGCAGGCCAAGGACCTGCCCGACGGCGTCACCGTCGAGACGTACACCAAGCACCAGCTCAAACTCCGCCGGGCCGATCCCGGCCGGTACGAGGAGCTGATCGCGCTGGCGGACCTGGAGCAGTACCGCCACCAGTACGTCCGTTCCCTGTCCGGCGGCAGCCAGCGCAAACTGCACGTCATCTGCGCCGTCGCACACCGGCCCGACCTGCTGATCCTCGACGAGCCGACCACGGGCCTGGACCCCACGGCCCGCGAGACGCTGCTGGAGCTGCTGCGGAGCCTGAAGAAGGACGGCGTCGGCGTGCTCTTCGCCAGCCATCACCGCGACGAACTCATCGCGCTGGCCGACTCGGTGGTGGTCCTGCACCAGGGCCACCAGGTAGAGGACGCCTCGCTCGACGCCGTCACCCGGTGGGGCGAGCGCTCCAGCCTGATCCTGGAGGCCTTCAGCGAGGCGCACCTCGCGCCGCTGCACGTCTGGGCCGAGCAACAGGCCACGACCCGCGGCCTGATCCGTGCCGTCCACACCGTCGAGCACGGCGTGAAGCTCGACCTGCCCGACGGTGATCACCAGAACACGCTGGCCGCGATGGTCGCGCGTGCCCACGCCGCCGGCCTTCCCCTGCGCTCCGCGTCCTACTTCCAGCCCACCCTGGCGGACGTCGTCCGTTCCATCGTCGATCAAGTCGAACTGGGGGACCCCTCATGAGCATCACCACCACGACCACGAGCATGCCGTTCTGGAAGGAATATCCCGAACGCGACAGCGAGTGGGTGCGGCAGTACCCGACCAAGCACGTGCCGGTGAACGAGGAGGAGGTGTTCGCCCGCAAGCCGATGGGGGTGTACGTCCACATCCCGTTCTGCAACCGGCTCTGCTTCAGCTGCCCGTACATCAAGCACCAGACCGACCGGGACCTGACCCGCACCTACCTGGAAGCGCTGAAGGCGGAGATCACCAACTACGCCGGCCGACCCTACATCCAGGACCATGTCATCACCCTCGGCTACATCGGCGGCGGCACCCCGACCGCGCTGACCGCACCGCAGCTCGACGAACTGCTGGGCCACATGTTCGGCAGCCTCAACGTCGAGGAGGACGCCGACTTCTCCATCGAGACCACCCCGGTCGACATCAGCGAGCGCAAGGCCAACGTCCTTCTGGAACGGGGCATTCGGCGCATCAGCCTCGGCGTGCAGACCTTCGTGCCGGAGGAACTGAGGGACATCGGCCGCCCGAACGACCCGGAGATGCTCAAGGAGAGCATCAGGCTGCTGCGCCGGAGCGGATTCGAGAACATCAACATCGACCTGATGCACGGCATCAACGGGCAGACGATGGAGAGCTGGGAGCACAGCCTCGACGTCGCCATCGACCTCGGGGTCACCTGCATCT
Source organism: Streptomyces sp. NPDC058086 (assembly GCF_042885015.1). Classification (NCBI taxonomy): domain Bacteria; kingdom Bacillati; phylum Actinomycetota; class Actinomycetes; order Kitasatosporales; family Streptomycetaceae; genus Streptomyces; species Streptomyces sp. NPDC058086. Next base: position 82,621 of record NZ_JBHVST010000040.1, read on the forward strand.
CGTTCTACACGTACATGGAGTTCGCGCAGGTCTCCACCAAGCGCAGGAAGCTGCCGCCGGTCCCGGAGAAGGCCGTCGTCGACGAGATGTTCCTCTTCGCCGCCGACAAGCTCTCCAAGAGCGGCTTCCTGGGCTACTACGGCGACTGCTTCGCCAAACCCGGCTACCAGCCCAAGTACGGCGAGACGTCGTGGAGCGAGGACATCCCCATCATCCCGCTCGGCCCCACCGCGACCGGGCACCTGCGTGACCACTGGTACTTCAACGAGCCCGACATCGGCCGCTACATCCAGACGGTGATGGAGGGCCGGCTACCGATCTCCATGGGCAAGCACATCACCAAGTCCGAGGCGATCCGCCGCTCCATGGTCCTCGGCGTCAAGGCCGGCCGGGTCAACCGCGAGCGGTTCCGCCGCATCCACGGCGTCGACTTCATGGAGATGTTCCGCGCCGAGATCGACGACCTGGTCGAGAAGGAACTGATCACCGCCGACGAGGACGGCATCGAGGTGACCGGCCCCAAGGGCTGGTACTACCTGGACAACATCTCCAAGGCGTTCTACTCGCCGGAGTACCGCCGCTACCCGCAGCATCTGGGGGCGGACATCTCCAACTTCATCTCCTCGCAGCCGATCCCGCTGCAGATCACCGCCCGGCCCAAGGCCGAGGAGGTCGGCCATGACCACTGAGACCCGACTGCTCAACCTCAGCGACCGCGTGCCGCAGCCGGCACCGCACGACGACATCGACAAGGTGCGCTTCTACGACCTCGGCATGCGCCGATCCGCGCTGATGGCGTACAAACGGCCCAGCGACCGCATCCTGGCCCACGTCCGCGAGGGGATGACCGACCTGGTCGAGGTCGGCTTCAACACCGGCCTGCTGTCGCTGCACGTGGCCGGCAAACTGCCGGACCTGGCCGTGTCCGGGGTGGAGGAGAACCAGAACCTCGTCGACGTCGCCGAGGACAACCTGACCCTGGCCGTGTGGGCGAACACCGCGGGCGACGTCGAGTTCGAGATGGCCAAGCTGAGCCGGCTGCCGTTCCCGGACGACTCCGCGGACATCGTCTTCTCGTTCTCCTCCCTGCACCGCTGGCGCCGGCCGGTGGAGACGCTGAAGGAGTGCGCCCGTATCTGCAAACCCGACGGCGTCGTGATCATCGAGGACATGAACCGGCACGCCGAGGAGGGGCACATCACCTTCATCCTGCAGTTCGTGAAGGAGGGCGGCGAGGAGTTCATGCGCTCGCTGCAGGCCGCGTACACCCGTGAGGAGGCAGCCGATTTGCTCAAGGAGGCCGGCCTGACGGACTGGCAGGTGGTCGAGGAGGACCTCGGTCTGGTGATCTCCTCGCGTCCCCTCGAGCCGGTGAGCCTGTGATGCCCGGGACCTCCATCGCCGTCATCCAGATGGAGTCCAAACTCGGCAAGCCGGCCCAGAACCTGCGCCGGGCCGAGCACTACATCAGCGAGGCCGTCGAGCAGGGGGCGGACCTGATCTGCCTGCCCGAGGCCTTCTCCACCTCCGGCAACATCCTGGAGGTCGCGGACGTGTCGGTGCCCGTCCCGGGGCCGGAGACCGAGTTCCTGTGCGAGCAGGCCAAGCAGGCGGGCGCGCACATCGTGGCCGGTCTGCTGGAGCGCGGCGAGGACGGCAAGTACTACAGCACCTCGGTGCTGGCCGGCCCGGAGGGAACCCTGCTCGGCAGCTACCGGCGCGTGCACTGCCACGAGCTGGAGGCCCGCTACCTCTCCGGCGGAACGCAGTACCCGGTCTTCGACGTGGAGTTCGGGCGCATCGGCCTGATGCAGGGCTACGACATCAACTTCCCCGAGGTCGCGCGGGAGTACTGCCGCCGCGGAGTCGACATCATCGTGTGCTCCGCGCTGGTGCCCGAGATGTTCGCGTACGTGGCGAACATGCGCCTGCCGGTCCGGGCGGTGGACGCCGAATGCGTCGTCGCGTTCGCGTCCGGCATCGGCACCAACCTGTACGCGGGCTTCGGCTACATGGGGCGCAGCCAGATCCTGGCGGACCCGCTGTTCCTGGAGGCCGAACGCTTCGACTTCGTCGACGGCGACGAACGGATGGTGGACCTCGGCAAGGAGCCGGGCGTCGGCGTCGTCGACATCGACCTGGACCGCATGCGCCGCTACCGCACCAAAGCCACCCTGCGCGGCGATCTGAAACCGGCGACGTACTGGCAGCTCGGAGAGTGAAGTCCCATGCGAGTGCTGCTCATCTCCACCAACAAGATCCGGGTGCCGCGCCCGGCACTGCCGATCGGCATGGCCTACATCAGCGCCGCGCTCAAGCACGCCGGACACGACGTCGACGTCCTGGACCTGCTGTGGGAGTCCCGAGAGCTCAAGGCCGTCCGGGAAAGGCTGACCAGCAACACCTACGACGTCGTCGGCATCGCCGTACGCAACCTGGACAACCTGACCTTCATCGACCCGGTCTTCTTCGGCCCGATGACCGAGAAGATCGTCCAGTGCGTACGCAAGTACACCAGCGCCACGGTCGTCCTGGGCGGATCCGGCTTCTCGGTCGAGCCGCTGTCGTTCTTCGAATTCGCCCAGCCGGACTACGGCATCGCCGGTGAGGGTGAGGCCGGCATCGTGCAGCTGCTGAACTACCTTCAGGGCGGCGGACGCCGGGAGTCGATCTCGGGACTGTGCTACCTCGACGACGGCAAGTTCTGCCAGAACCAGTCCAACTCCGCTTTCGATCTGGGGGCGTTGGAGCCCGACCGGTCCGTCTACGACCCCCGGTACTTCGAGGAGGGCGTCTCGGCGGCCTCCGACCTCACCCGCGACCACCAGCCGGCCATCGAGACCCTGCAGACCAAGCGGGGCTGCAAGCTGTTCTGCTCGTACTGCATCATCCGCAAGACCGAGGGCAAGGGCGACCGGTTCAAGGACCCGGCCGAGGTCGTCGGCGAGATCCAGCGGGCCATGGCGGAGAACCCGGCCGTGCGGGAGTTCGAGATCGTCGACGCCACCTTCAACTACCCCATGGAGTACGCCGCCGAAGTGTGCGAGGAGATGATCCGCGCCAGGCTCGACGTGCCCTGGTACTGCCAGTTGACACCGAACGCGGTCACGCCGGAGTTCGTCGAACTGCTGCACGCGGCCGGCTGCATCCGGGTGGACCTCGGCACCGACGCCTTCACCGACGAAGCCCTGTCGGACCTGATGAAGGGCTTCGACATGGCGCGGGTCCTGGAGATCGACCGCCTCTTCACGGCCAGCCCGATCGAGCACACCCACTGCATCTTCCTCGGCGGGCCGGGGGAGACCCCGCAGGCACTGAGGGAGTCGATCCGGTTCACCGAGCGGTTTTTGAACCCGGCTCAGATCTACGCCAACCTCGGCATCCGCATCCTCAGCGGCACCAAGCTCCAGCGCCAGGCCGTCAAGGCCGGCATCCTGCGGGAGGGGCAGGGCACCTTCGTCCCCGCCTTCTACGTCGAGCCGGCGATCCTCGAGGACCGCGAGACGCTCGACTTCGTCCGCGACGCCTACCTCAGCCACAAGAACTGGTACCTGTGGTGGGGCCTGGGCGGGCAGAACCTGGCGGACCGCTCGAAGGACACCATCCGGGCCGTGGTCGAGATGCAGCAGGAGTACGACTACGTCATGCAGGGCAAGCCGCGCCTGGAACGCGCGCCGCGGCCGACCACCCAGCCGCTCAAACTCACGATCGGCACCTCATGACGGATGTCGCGGCGGCCGCCGACGTGTTGCTCAAGACGCTCGCCTCCCGGGCGGATCCGGAATTCGCGGCGGGCATGCAGCGGTACTTCCCCCACGACATCCGGGCGCTCGGAGTCGGCAACGCCGCCGTCGTCGAGATCGCCACCGACTACTTCCGAGCGCGGCGCGACGTCCCCGCGCCGACGCGACTGGCCCTGGCGGAGGCGGTGCTGGCGCGCGCCGAGTACCACGAGGAGGTGCTGCTGGGCTTCGCGGTCCTGCACAAGGTCGCCAGGACCGGATGCGGCGGCGAGCTGCTGGACCGCTGCGAACACTGGCTCGCGACGTACGTGTCCAACTGGGCGCAGTGCGACGACCTGTGCCTGAAGCTGCTGTACCCGTTCTTCCTCGGGCACCTGGACCTGATCCCGCAGACCCGGCGCTGGGTCGAGTCCGCCTCGCCGTGGGCCAGACGCGCCGCGAACGTGGCGGTCGTGAAGTTCGTCCGGCGCAAGGTGGGCCGGACGCTCTTCGAGCTGCCGACGTCGCACGTCTTCGGCAACTGCGTCCGGCTGATGCACGACGACCACGTCTACGTGCAGAAGGGCTGCGGCTGGCTGCTCAAGGTCACCGCCGAGGTCCATCCCGACGAGGTGGCCGAGTTCCTGCGCGCCTGGCACACCGACATGCCTCGCGACACCTTCCGGTACGCGGTGCAGAAGATGGACCCGCCGCTGCGCCGGTCCTTGATGGCACTGGGACAGGGGGTGACGCGATGACCGCGACCGGCCGCTACGTCCACCGGCGTGGCATCCACTGCGAGACGGCCTGCCAATGCGCCCTTCTCGCGGCCGCCGGACACACGGTGGACGAAGAGGTCGTGTTCGGGCTGGACGCGGGATTCGGCTTCTCGTTCTTCCCGGCCAACGGCAACGCCCCGGACATCGCCGTCGGCAAACAGGCGATCATGCCGCTCCGGGCGGCGCGGCTGATGGGCGTCGAGGTCACCCTGCACACCCCGAAGTCCGCCGCGGGCCTGGCCAGACTGCTCGAGTCGGCGCCGGCGGTCATGACCCGGGTGGACCTCGGTCTGCTCCCGTACTGGGGCCTGGACGGGCGCTCCTCCTTCGGCGGGTACTTCGTCAACGTCGTCCGCCCCCTGGGCACCGACGCCTTCGAGGTGTCGGACCCGGCGTTCGACGACCCTGTCTCCGTCACCGCGGCCGAGCTGCAGGCGGCCCGCACCAGCCGCGACTCGCCGCCGCTGAACCCGGAGGGGAAGGTGTACGTCTTCGGCGCGCCGCGCAGAACACCGCGGCTCGACCTCGTCGGCCCGGTGGCCGTGCGCAACCTGTGCCGCGAGATTCTCAGGCCCGGCAGCCGGAACCTGGGCATCCCCGGGATGAAGCTGCTGGCCACGACGGCACCGTCCTGGCCGCAGTCCAAGCACGGCGAGGTCGAGGACGTGGACCTGGCCGGCCAGGTGGTGCGCACCGACGCCCTGGCGCGCCAACTCCTGCACCTGGGAAGGCAGATCGAGTCGTTCGGCACCGGCGGCGGACTGTTCCGCCCGATGATCGGCCGCTACCTCACGCAGATGGCCGGCAGCACCGGCGACGCACGCTACGCCGACGCCGCCGAACGGTTCCACGAGAGCGGCCGGCTGTGGTCGACCCTGGGCTCCGCGCTGCTGGCAGCCGGGGCCACCGCCATGGCGCGCGCCGATCTCAAAACACTCGTGGACGCCGTGGCCGACACGGCACGGTCCGCGATGGACATCGAGAAGCGGGCGCTCACCGCGCTCACCACCCTGTAGCCGCGAGGTCGAGACATGCCCACCGAGGACGAGTCGGTACTGCTCCAGGGCCCCGAACGCTGGAACGAGCATGCCCGAAGGCGCCGGGCGCAGGGCCCGTTCCGGCCCGACCTGCGCAAGGCGGCGCTGCACGGCGCCGACCTGCGGGGCGCCGAACTCGCCGGCGCGGACCTCACGGATGCCGTGCTGAGCGAGTCGTATCTGATGTCCGCCGACCTCAGGGGCGCGAATCTGGAAGGCGCCAACCTGTGCGAGGCGTACCTCATCCTCACCGAGCTGAACGACTGCCGGCTCGTCGGCGCGAACCTGGACGGCGCGGACCTCAGCGGCGCCGATCTGACCGGCGCCGAACTGGATGCGAACTTCCGGCGGTCGGCCGTGATTTCGGACTACCTCACGATCTGGCCTGGCGAAAGGAGCCCCTCGTGATCATTCTGGGCTACAACGGATTCGGCAAGTCTGCGGAAATCTTCGGGCGCCTCTTTCGCGCCACCGGCATCGACCGCCACCTGCTGTACGGCCACGACTCCGCCGCCGCCCTCCTCATCGACGGGAAGCTGGTCGCCGCCGTCGAGGAGGAACGGCTCAACCGGGAGAAGAAGACCTCGAAATTCCCGGTCAACGCGATGCGCTGGTGCCTGGAGTCGGCCGGGATAACCTTCGACGACGTCGACACCTTCGCCTTCTCCTGGCAGTTTTCCCAGGATGTGCTGAACAAGATGATCGCCGAGATCACCGAGGACAGTACGGCGACCGTGGAGGCGAAGTTCGCCCGCCTGCAGCGCCTGGCCGAGACCCATACGGCGCTGTTCAGCGAGGCGGCGACCCAGGCCGACTTCCTCGAATACACCGGCCACCGGCTGAGCCCGGAGAAATTGGTCCGGGTCCCGCACCACATCGCGCATCTGATGACCGGATATCACCTCTCGGGCGGCGGGGACGCGGCATTCCTGGTCAGCGACGGCCGCGCCGAATGGCTTTCGTCGATCATGGGCGAGGTGCGCGACGGCGAGACGAAGATCTTCGACGACGTCACCATCGACTCACGGCACTCGCTGGCGATGCTCTTCTCCGTGGTGACGCGCTACCTCGGATTCGTCCCGAACAACGACGAGTACAAGGTGATGGGGCTGGCCGGCTACGGCCCGCCACCCGAGCCGAACCCGTTCCTCACGGACGTGGTCGAGGTCTGCCCCGACGGCACCTACAGGATTCCCTATCCGGCCAACGCCGTACCCGCCTACTACGAACTCTTCGACCGCGTCTTCGACGGAGACCCGGAATGCCGGGAGGAGTTCGACTACCGGGTCCGCGTGGCCAGTGCGGCACAGCACATGCTCGAGACGGTGACCGCCGGACAGATCCGCACCCTCGAAGCCCGCAGCGACCTCCCCCGCGTGATCTTCGAGGGCGGACTCGCCCTGAACTGCGTCAACAACAGCAAGCTGCTGGAGCGTTCACGCTTCGCCGAGTTGGACGTCAGCTTCGGCGCCAGCGACGTCGGCGTGGCCATCGGCGCGGCCCTGTTCGCCGGCCGGCAGGCCGGCACACCGCCCCGGGCCGGCAGGTCACCGTACCTGGGCCCGAGCTACGGCGACCAGGAGATCCAGACGGCCCTCCAGCAGTACGCCGACCAGGTCACCTGGCGGGAACTGGACCCCGAGGACGTGCCCCGGGAGGCCGCGACCCTGATGCAGGAGCGATGCGTCATCGGATGGTTCCAGGGGCGTCTCGAGTACGGGCCGCGCGCCCTGGGCAACCGCAGCATCCTGGCCAATCCGAGGTTTCCCGACATCAAGGACATCATCAACGAACGCATCAAGCACCGTGAGCAGTTCCGGCCCTTCGCCCCCGTGGTCCTCGAACACCTCGCGCCCGACGTCTTCGAACTCGGCAAGAAGACGTCCTCGCCGTACATGACCTTCGTGGTCCCGGTGCGGCCCGAGTACCAGGAAAAGATCCAGGGCGCCTGCCACGTCGACGGCACCTCGCGGATCCAGACGGTCACCGAGGACAGCAACCCGCTCCTCGCCGAACTGCTGCGTCAGTTCACCGAGCTCACCGGGATTCCTTGTCTGATCAACACCTCGTTCAACGTCGCCGGCGAACCCATCGTCTGCTCACCCGCCGACGCTCTGGCCTGCTTCCTCAAGACGGAGATGGATCATCTGTTCCTCGGCAACTTCCTGGTCTCGCGTACTTCGAGCGAGTGAACGCCTTTCCGGCCCCGGACGCCAACCGCCCTTAAGGAGGCTGCGCTACGATCCACGCGGAGAAAGGGAGAGGTGAACAAGTGTCGCTTTTAGAGGCAGACCCGTTCGTCGGTAAACACTGCGAGTCGACCACCCTCGTGAATCTGCTGCGGCAGCAAGAGATCGACTTGTCGGAGTCGCTGGTCTTCGGCATTGCCGGTGGCCTGTCGTTCATCTACTGGCGGACGAAGCAGATGCCGACGCCGTTCGTCGGCGGCCGCATCAAGCCCGACACACTGTCCGCCAATCTCGCCGACGCGCTGAACCTTCGGCTGTCCGTGCACGAGACCTCCTCGGTGAAACGGGCGAGGGAACAACTGCTGGAAGAGCTTGAATCCGGAACCGTCGTCGGCCTCAAGCTCGACCGCTACCTCCTCGACTACTCCACCGACGACTTCCGGTTCGCGGCACACTATGTCGCCTGCGTCGGACACGACGACGACCGTTTCGCCCTGGTCGAAACGCAGCCACTCGGCCTGCAATGGGCCACCGGCGAATCCCTCACGACCGCACGCAACGCGCGCGGCCCGATGAGTTCACGCAACCGCGCATTCACCCTCACCCGTCAGAAGGGCGGCCTTCCCGATCTCGGGAAGGCCGCCCGCAAAGGCATCAAAATGGCGGCGGAGAACATTTTGAATCCTCCGATTTCCAACTTCGGATACAAGGGCATGCACAAGGTCGCCGACCTCATGCCGCAGTGGCTCGACGACCTCGACTCGCCTGCGGACAGCCTCCCCGAGATCAGCACGATCATGGAAGACGCGGGAACGGGCGGAGGCCTGTTCCGCGCGATGTGGGCGGACTTTCTGGCGGAGACCGCCGAACTCACCGGCGTCGGCGCCTTCCAGGAGATCTCGGACGCCTACCGCGAGGTGTCGAAGAAGTGGACCGGGGTGGCCGGGCTCCTGCACGAGGCCGGAGTCGCGTCGTCGCGGGAATCCCTCCACACCGCGTCAAAGTTGGTGCATGAGGCCGCCGAGGAGGAGCAGCACTTGATGAGTCGTCTCATGGAACTGTCGAGCTGAGACCCGCGCCTCCGGCCCACAGAGGGACACCCCACCAGCGCCCACCTCGGCCAGGCCCTCACCCCGTAGCCCGCACCGCACCAGCACGCCGACCGGGGCCCTCCACCACGGAGGACCCCGGCCCCGTGTGCACGTGTGGGCACCGTGGCCATGGGCGCGGCTTACCGGGATCCACTGGATCCTGACCAGCTGTCACCCGTGAGCGTCCGGGCCCGCCGAGAGCATCTCGCCGGCGGCCGGCAGACCCCCGGGCAGGCGCGGATCACCGGCCTCCTGGACCGCCGACCCGAGTCGCGAACCGGGAAGCCCGGCATGCGGGCCTGGTCCGCTCTGGCCGCACTCGACGACTGCGCGGACGCCGTCGCGGACGAGGACCCCAACGTCACCTCGCAGCTGCTGACCCCCGACACGGTCACCCTGTCAGGTCTCCCGGTGCCCGCTCAGAACAGTTCTAGGTCCTCGCCGCTGGTGTCCGCGATGACTGGCCGGAACTGGGCAGGGAGGCCGTCCAAGCGGTCAGGACCGGCCGCGG